>JBOHBL010000712.1:0-13014 GCA_050698295.1 Rubrobacteraceae bacterium
TCTCTACAGCGACTATGTAAGGAAACTTGAACATGACTGCAACCACCGAAGACCTCGCGGTTTTCATAGACTGGGAGAACATCTACATCTCCACCGTCAGCGAGTACGGCTCGAAGCCGAACGTCTCGGCGATCCTCGAAAAGTCCCGCGAATACGGACGCATCGTCTCCGCCACCGCCTACGCCGACTGGACGGACGGAGACTTCCGCAACGCCCCGCCGACGCTCTACTCGAACGGCATCTCGCCGCGCTACATCTCGGCTCGCTACTTCCCCGGCGGACGCTCCCAAAGGCGCCGTACCAACTCCATCGACGTGATGCTCGCCGTCGAATGCTCCGACTTTCTGCACAACCACCCGCAGGTCGATACCTACGTCCTCGTGACCGGCGACGGAGACTTCATCCCGCTCGTGAGCCTGCTCCGCAGCCGGGGGAAAACCGTCGTCGTCATCGGAGTGTCGGAGGCGACCTCGTACCACCTCATCGAATCGGCGGACGACTTCGTTTCCTACGCCTCGCTCCTCGAAGAAGAACGCGCCGCCAGAGCGCGAGATAAAGAGCCAAAGAAACCGAAGGCGGATCCCTTCAAGGAGCTTGTCCGGGCCGTCGAGGCTTTGAAAAAAGCCGGGAACACCCGCGTCCTCGGGCAGGTCAAGCAGCAGATGATCGTTCAGATGGGATCCTTCGACGAGCGGAACGCGGGGTTCAAGAAATTCAAGGACTTCGTCGTCGAGGCCGAGCGTCGCAACCTGGTGAACACCGTGGACCAGGACCTCGAATTGCAAGTCTACCTCCCGGACGAGAAGGTGCCGGACATCCCCGACGCCGACCTCGCCTCAGAGGAGCCGAAAGAGGAAACCGCCAGGAGCAACGACCGACCCTCCAAAAAAGAAAGGCAGGAACAGCAACCCTCCTCCGGCGAAACCTCCGACGGCTTCGATCTCCTCGAAGACCTCACGCCCTACGAGCTGCGGACGATCTGCGAGAACGTCTCGAACCTGCGCCAGCCTGCTTCGATGGTCGAAATATTCGGCTCCATCCGCGAACTCGACGACAGGGGAGAACTCGAACTTTCCCGCGATGAAATAGGCGAAGTCATAGGGGCGATGATCGAAGCCGAATTCCTGAGCAAGGTCCGCGTGAAGCCATACAAGCAGGCGAAGTCGAACATGACCTTCTACAAGCTCGACAAGGACCGCGAGGAAGTCAGGAACGCCCTGAACGGCGGCTGAAAAAGCTGGTGGAACTCTCTCAGTCGGCGAGTTTGTAGACGGTGAAGGCGGCGAGCGCCATCGCGACGGCGAACTGGAGGAGCGAAATCCCCACCGTCGAGGCGACCTGTACGAAGGAGACGCTCCGGAATACCAGCTCGACCGTGAGCACTCCTACTAGCCCGATGGCGAACCATATTCCTGCCTTCACCTTGTAGGCTTCGCCCCGTTCTCTCAATATCGCCATCCCGATAAGAGACGGGATGTAGAAGACCAGGATCAGGGGCACCAGCCGCAAAACGGCTAAGATCACATTGAGCGAAGCCTCCATGAACGAATAGTCTACACTACAACTAGCGGGCTACAGGAAATCGGAGTAAGATACGACTGGAACCATGACTATGGCTTGTAGTATAGTTATGTTATTGCTGAAGGCGGTGTGGACGTATGGGTATAAACCAGAGAGTTTCGCTGAGGAAGTTCATAGACGACATTCGTCGCTGGGTGGAAGAAGGGCGAAGCGACGAGTGGATCGCGAGCGCCCTCGGGACGAGTTCGTCGTCGGTGCAGTCGTTCCGGTCGAGGAACGGAATTTACCGTCGCAGTCTGGGTTCCCACCTCCACGACCCGACGGAATATTCCTCGTATGAGGGAGTCGTCGAGGGAGAGGGGCCGGGCATATGGTTCGATCCCGAGGTCGGGGAGGACGGACGCTGGAAAGAGCGTTGGAGCAAGACCGACAGGGTGGACCTCCACGTCACGGCGAAAAAGATCTACATCCTCAAACACAAGGTATAATCCCAATCCGGTTCGGGCCGTCCGACCCGTCGCTGCGGCGGGGGATGCGTCCTCCGTCGTAGAGCAAAGTCCGGACTCGCAGCAAAGGCCGCTCGGGCCAACAACCCGAGGGGCGGTGCGGCGCAAGCCCATCGCCACGTCAAGTGCAACAGAGAGCAGACCAGCCGATGGTTTTGGGACTACCCAAAACACAGGTGATGGGTGAAAGGGTGGGGTAAGAGCCCACCGGCGGCAACCCGAGAGGGACCGGCCAGGTAAACCACCGGTGCGAGCAAGCCAAAATAGTTCGGAGGCGAAAGCCCTCTGAACAGGTGGGCGCGGCCTCTCCGCGGAGAGGCCTGGATGGACCAAGTTCATCCGGAGATGGATGGCGGGATAGAGCGGAATCCGGCTTACGGGACGGCCCGGACTGTTTCTGGGGTGAGTAGTGAGTAGAAAACAACCAGTCACTATTCACCATTCACTACTCATCGTTTTTCACCGTGGAATCGTTTCACAGAACGGCATTCGGGCATACTCTATACTGCCGCTCGCAAGCAATTTTGCTTGGGGAGGAAATTATAGAAGAGGGAGTTCGAGCCTTGTCTAGCGTCGCAGCAGCCTGGAAGAAGTTGCCCTGGTGGGTCGAGCCGATGACCATTGTCGGTGTTCTGACGGCATTTGGCGTCTATTCGTTGGCTGTAGTGCTGTTCTACCCTGGCTCGCAGGGCGAATACCTCTCGCCGTTTTATTCGCCGGAGGTCGGGGTGCCGGGGTGGGTTCCGGGCTTTATAACGGCACCGCTTTTGATCTTGTGGATTCCGCTCGGTTTTCGTGCGACTTGCTATTACTACCGGAAGGCTTATTATCGCTCCTTTTTCTGGGACCCCCCGGCCTGCCGGGCCGACGCCCAATCCTTCGACCGTCCGTGGACGAAAGACAAAAGCGCGTACGGTGGAGAGCGCGCCCTCTTCGGCCTCAACAACGTCCACCGCTACTTCCTTTACGGCTCGATCGTCGTCGTGGCCTTCCTCTGGTACGAGGCGTTCCTCACGGTTTTCACCGCCGACGGATTCCAGATCGCCATCGGTTCGCTGCTCTGGTTCGTGAACATCATCCTCGTCTCGGCGTACACGTTCTCGTGTCACTCTTTCCGCCACCTCGTCGGAGGAAACATGGATTGCTATTCGTGCAGCCGGGGGGGCAACGCCCGGCGCAAGACCTACAACTTCGTCAGCAGATTGAATGCGAAACACCCGCAATGGGCGTGGTACAGTCTCTTCTCGCTGCTCGCGACGGACGTATACTTGAGGTTGCTCCGGGCGGGCGTAATAACAGACTTCACGATAATCCCGTTCGGCGGATAATTAAGGCAGGTGGCTGAAGTGGAGACCAACGGACCCAGAGAAAGTTGCGAAGTCCGCGAACACGACGTCCTCATCATCGGGGCCGGAGGCGCGGGCCTGAGGGCCGCCGTCGAGGCGGCGGAGAAGGGTCTATCGGTTGGTGTCGTGACGAAATCCCTCCTCGGAAAGGCGCACACCGTCATGGCCGAGGGCGGGATGGCCGCCGCCATCGGAAACGTGGACGCAGACGACTCGTGGCGCCAGCACTTCATCGACACCATGAAGGGCGGCAAGTTCATAAACAACTGGCGCATGGCGGAAATACATGCCAAAGAATCGCCGGATAGAGTCTACGAACTAGAACAATGGGGCGCGCTATTCAACCGCACTCCGGAAGGAAGGATCTCCCAGCGAGCCTTCGGGGCGCACACGTACCGCCGCCTCGCCCACGTCGGAGACCGCACCGGCCTCGAACTGATCCGCACGATGCAGGAAAAAGTCCTCGCCACCGACGCGAAGGTCTACATGGAGACGACGGTGACGAAGCTCCTTCAGGACGCGAGCGGCCGGGTCGTCGGGGCGTTCGCGTACACCCGCGAGAACGGCAAGTTCATCCACTTCAAGGCGAAGGCCGTCGTCATGGCGACCGGCGGATGGGGCCGAATCTTCAAGGTCACGTCCAACTCGTGGGAAGGCACGGGTGACGGAGCCATTTTGGCTTACGACGCGGGCGCGGAGATGGTGGACATGGAGATGGTCCAGTTCCACCCGACGGGGATGGTGTGGCCGCCGGGCGTGCGTGGCCTTCTCGTGACGGAAGGCGTCCGCGGTGAGGGCGGCATCCTCAAAAACTCCGAGGGCAAGAGGTACATGGAGGACTACGACCCGGAGCGCATGGAGTTGTCTTCGCGGGACGTGGTCGCGAGAGCCAACTTTTCCGAGGTGCAGGCGGGGCGCGGCAGCGAGCATGGCGGCGTTTACCTCGACATCACGCACCTCGGGCACGACGGCATCATGCAGAAGCTCCCCACGATGCACGAGCAGTTCCTCAAGCTCGCCGACGTGGACATCGCCAGAGAGCCGATGGAGGTCTTCCCGACCATCCACTACACGATGGGCGGCATAAAGGTCGAGGCCGAAAACTGCGCGACGACCGTGCCGGGCCTCTTCGCCGCCGGTGAGTGCTCCGGCGGATTGCATGGAGCGAACCGCCTCGGCGGGAACTCTCTGTCGGACCTCCTCGTCTTCGGACGGCGGGCCGGCATCGGCGCGATCGAGTACGTCGAGCAAAACACCCACGGGACGAACATACCCGAAGACGACGTGCGGGCGGAGATACGGCGCGTCCTCGAACCGATGGGGCGTCCGAAGAGCGATGAGGACGAGAGTCCTTATCTCCTCCAGTTCGAGCTTCAGGACGTGATGATGGAACACGCGAACCTGGTGCGCGACGAGGACTCGCTCAAGGAAGGACTCGAGAAGATACTCGCGATCAAGGCCCGCGTGCCGAACGTGAAGGTGGGGGGTGGAAAACTCTTCAACCCGGGCTGGCACACCGCGCAGGACATCAAATACCTTGTGCAAGTCTCCGAACTCATCGTGAGGTGCGCCATCGAGCGGAAGGAGAAGCGCGGTTCGCAGTGGAGGCTCGACCACGACGAGCTCGTGGAAGAGTACGGCAGGATCAACTTCATCACGAAGAAGGGGCCGCGGGGAGAAGTCGAGATCGAGCGCAGGGAGATGCCGCCGATGCCCGACCATCTCTCGGAGCTTCTCGACCAGAGCGCGAAAGGGGCGAAGGTTTGACGGAGAACGGCGACTCGAGGGTCCGAATGCCGGACGCCGAGGAGATGGCGTCCTCGAAGACCGTGAAGCTCAACATCTTCCGCGGCGCCGGGGAGGATGGAAAAGAAGTCGAGTACGAAGTCGAACTCGCCGAAGGGATGGTCGTCCTCGACGCGGTCTTGAAAATTCAGGCCGAGCAGGAAGGAGATCTCGCGGTTCGCTGGAACTGCAAGGCGGCGCACTGCGGCTCGTGCGGCGCGGAGGTCAACGGCAAGCCGAAGCTGCTTTGTAAAACGAGGGTCGAGGAATACGAAGGGGCGGAGATCCACGTCCAGCCCCTGCGAGCGTTCCCGATCATCAAAGACCTCGTCTCGGACGTTTCGTGGAACTACGAGGTGTCTAAAGGGATCAAACCATTCCACAGCGAAGAGCAGGCGCCGTTCACGATGTACGAGGAAGACGTCGAGCGCCTCTACGAGCCGAAGAAGTGCATCGAGTGCTTCATGTGCCAGGACGTCTGCCACGTGCTTCGGACCCACCACAAGCATCCCGAGTTCGCCGGACCTCGCTTCTTCGTGCGAAACCAGTGGCTCGAAATGCACCCGATGGACGACCAGGACAGGCTCCACGACATCAAGGAAGACGACGGCGTCGGCCTCTGCAACATCACGAAGTGTTGTACGGAGGTCTGTCCGGTGGGAATCAAAATAACCGACAACTCCATCATCCCCTTGAAAGAGCGCGTCGCCGACGAGTATTACGACCCGGCGAAGTGGCTCATGAGGAAGATCCGGGGTAGAAGATAGCAATCAGCCGTCAGCAAGAAGGTTGGGATCGAAACGCCGCCTCGAAAACGGGGCGGTGCGTGCTTTTCGAGGCGAGAAAACCTCCCCGTTCACCATCTAAGCGAACACGAGGCGCAGCACGGACGCTAGAACCACGACCGTCACGACGACGCCGTGAAAGCCCAAAATACTGTACGAAAACGCTGTTCTCAACCAGCTTTGCACGGAGTTCTCATATTCTCCCGTTTTCATGGAGAACGCTCCCACGACATCCGGGTTTGCGCTTACTTCCTCGTAAAGCCTCCGGAACAACCTCTCTTGCCGCAGGTAGAAGGCATCGAGTCCCCAGAACGCCAGCGCGGGGAAGAGAGCGATCAAGCCTAGAAGCACACTAGGCGTGTTGATGGTTAGCGCGAACGCGGCGGCCACCAGGGTCAACGACCATCCTTTAAGGAGGAATGAGTTGCGCGCCATTCTGGTTATGGCGTTTTGGATGAACTCCAGGTGCTTGAACCAAGCTTCCTCTGATTTGCTTCTGTTCTGTATCTCCGTCATTAGAGCCTCCTTGCCTGGACCCTATTTTAGTCAGAAACAGGAGCGGAAAAAGAGCGGACGACGGGCTTCGAACCCGCGACCTCCAGCTTGGGAAGCTGGCGCTCTACCTACTGAGCTACGTCCGCGCGGGCTGATATTCTAGCATGATGGACTCGCCCGAATACAAATTTTGTCCCCGTTGCGGAGGTCGCCTGGAAGAGCGGGTTATCAAAGACGACGAACCGGAGCGGCTGGTTTGCTCCGTGTGCGACTTCGTTTTCTATCAGGGGCCGAAGCTCGTCGCCGGGGCGTTATTCGAACTCGACGGTGGAATCGTTTTGACGAAGCGAGCCATAAATCCCGGCTACGGTCTGTGGACGTACCCCGGCGGGTTTGTGGAGAGGGGCGAGAGGGCCGAGGCCGCCGCCGAGAGGGAGGCTTTGGAGGAGACGGGGATGGAGGTCGAGGTGACCGGCCTCGTCGGCCTTTATACGTATGAGGGACAAATTCCGGCCATCGCGTCCTTCGCCGCGAAAGTCGTCGGCGGGGAACTCGCCCCGCTCGACGAAACTCTGGATGTGAAGGTCTTTCCGAAGGACTCGCTTCCGTGGGGCGAGATCGCCTTTCCGAGTACCGAACACGCGCTGAAAGATTACTTGAGGAAATTCTAGCCGCTCTCGTTGAGGATTTTCCCAACCGCCTCGACTATCTCCACCTCCTCAGCCAACCGCCCAACGCCGGGGAGTTCTTCTGTCGAAGCCATGAGTCCTTCGGCTGGTCCGACGAAAGTATGTCCCCAGCTTTTCAAGGTCTCGACGTTTCTGATGGTGGCCGGACCGTTCCACATCTCCGGGTTCATCGCGGGCGCCCAGAGGACTTTTTTCGCTCCGGCGAGGATGGCCGCCGATATGAGGTCGTCGCCTAGGCCGATGGATGCTTTCGCCATCGCGTCGGCGGTGGCGGGGGCGATGAGGACGAGGTCCGCCCAGCGGGCCAGGGTGACGTGTTCGACGCGACCGGACTCTTCCCACCACGTTTCGTCGGTGTGGACTTTTTCTCCGGTCGCCATCGAAAGCGTTTCTTCGGGGATGAAGTGGAATGCGGCTTCGGTGGCGGCGGTTTTGACGACGTGATCGGCCTCCCTGAGACGCCGGATTAAGCCCGGGACTTTGTAAGCGGCTATTCCGCCCGTGACGCAGACGAGGACTTTTTTACCTTTCATTCGCCAAATATAACCGAAGGAGCGAGAGCCGGTGTGAAAGGTCCGGCTCTCGTCGCGCGGAAGCCCCCTGGGAAAGGAGGTGTGCTTTGGGTGAGCTGGGTGCGGGCCTCCGCTCTCCTCCCGTTGGATGAGGTTATCGGCACACGGGGATCGGAACTTTACCCGGCGCAAAGAAAAACCGGGGCCTTTTAGAAAAGGTCCCGGCCTGAAGAGAGGGTTCGGAAACTACCTGCGGACCACGAGGGTTCCGGCGGCCATGTCTCCGAGGCGCTGGTTTTTGCCCGAGACGAGGACGATTATGAACCCCACGAGGTAGAAGAAGAAGCCGTCAACGATGCGAAGCACAGTCCGGATAGCAGCCTTCCCGAGGCCCGGCGCTTCCCCCGAACCTTCCCTGACCACCTTTATCCCGAGCAGCATCTTCCCCACCGTCTGTCCCATGTATCCTTCCATCAGGATGTAGTAACCGAAGCTGAGGACCGTGAGCAGAAGCGTCGGCAGCGTCCCGAGAGAGGCGTTTGCGCTTCCGCCGCTCGTGGAGGTCTCTCCGAAGAGCATAGCCAGCGCGATGAACAGGATGGTCAGCAGGATGCCGTCCACTATCGTAGCCAGAACCCTCCTGCCCGTTACGTGAACCTCCATCGCCGTCGAGGGCGTTCCCGAAACCTGCGCCATGATCTTTCCTCCTTTGTTCGTCCACACTAAAGACCTTTTGGAATGATGAACCTTTTCCACGCTCTCCACATCACTCAAATTACGTATTTTTTGCTAACTTACAGGAAACTTTTCGAGATGGGAGACCATGAACAGGACGTTGACGGACAAGACCGCGATCGTGACGGGAGCATCGAGCGGGATAGGAGAGGCGACCGCCAGGGAGCTGTCCGACAGAGGCGCTTCCGTCGTCCTCGCCGCGCGCGCCGCGGAGAAGCTCGAAGCCCTCGAAAGATCCATCGTCGCCGCCGGAGGCCGCGCTCTCGCCGTCGAGACCGACGTCTCCGACAGGGCTTCGGTCGAGGCGATGGTCGAGAAGACGATGAGGGAGTTCGGACGGGTGGACGCGCTCGTGAACAACGCGGGCCTCGGGCTTTCGGGGCGGGTGGCGGAATTGAAGGCGGAGGATTTGAGAGATGTCTTCGAGATAAACGTGATCGGGGCTTTGAACTGCGTCCAGGCGGCGCTGCCGGCGATGGAGCGCGGAGGACGCATCATCAACGTCTCCTCGGTCGTGGGGCTCCGGGCGATCCCGATGGTCGGCGGATACTCGGCCTCTAAGTTCGCGCTAAACGCGCTATCGGACGCTCTGCGCGTCGAACTCGCCTCGCGCGGGATCACCGTGACCACGGTCTACCCCGGAACCACGCGGACTTCTTTCCGCGAAAACTCGCGCCGCACGAAGGACGAGAAACGAGGCTGGCGTCCATCCGGCGTCCCGCCCGAAAAGGTGGCCGGGAAAATAGCCCGCGCCGCCGAAAAAGGACCGCGCGACGTCTTCGTCTCGCTCCACGACCGCCTCTTTGTCGCCGCCGTCAGTCACTTCCCCGGCCTCACCGACCGCGCGCTCCGAGCTTGGGCGAGGGGATGAAAAAGATGGGGAGTAGGGAGTGGGGAGTGGGGAGTGGGGAAAACAAACTACATCCGCTCCCCGAAGCGAAGCGCCTCTCCGTTCCTTGCATCCGGAGGATGCCGTGAGTTTCGAGGATGTCGTCCTTGCCCGGCTCCGGCGATACCGGGGCGAGGCGGACGTTTCTCTGGGCCGCCTTCGCGAGGCGGAGGAGGCGGCTCTGCGCTTCTCCGAAAGGCTCTTCGACGGGCTGGAGCGCGTGGCATCGCTCGGCGGGGAGGCGGGGTTCGAGGTCGAAACGAACAGAGAAAGAATCTCGTTGGCGGTGCGAGCCGCCGCTTCTTCGGATGAATCGGCGGAAGCCCTCTTCGCGCGCGTTTCCGGTTCCGCCGCCGAAACGGACGAAGACCTCATGCACGAAGAGTTGAGCCGGTACACCCTCGACCCGTCCGGGTATTCGGGCAGGGTCCTCGGCTGGACGCCGGAGGCCGGGGAAGAGCCGTGCCAGGTCTTCGCCGTTTACCGGGATGGGGTTTGGAAGACGAAAGGACTATTCGTTGCGAGGGCGAGAGGCAAAGTCGATGACCCGGACGAAATACTCAACGGCTTCTGTCTCAGGATACTCGGGCGTCTCATAGACCTCGCCGCGCTCACCGGCGGCGCTGGAAGGAGCTGGTCTGAGGAGGCGTACACGGTGCGAGATCTTCGAGAAGGAAAGAGCTTCCCGACCAGGCCGAAGTTCCCCCAACAGTAAAAAGGCCCCGCTTGAAAAGCGGAGCCTTTGGTCGTTTTCCGGTCGAAGCCGGGTCGTTCAGTTGCGCTTGATGTTGAAGGCCCACTGGCGGGTCGTGACGAGACCCTCCGGGTCGGTGGCCTCTATCCTGACATTGTGGCGGGAGCCGGGTTTGAAGTTCTTGGACTTGACCCGGACGATGTCGGTGGCGTTGTTGTAGCGGAAGCCGCGGCTCTTTCCGTCGAGGAAGACCTCGATGGAGGACTTCTCGAGGTTCGGCGTCTCGGGGTCGCGGACGATGGCCCGGATCCTGGGCTTGTTCGCCCGGACCGTCTGGCCGTTTTTCGGGTCGAGGAACACGATCTCCGGCGGGCTGTTGACCGTGAAGATCCAGACCTCGTCGTCAGCTATCTCGTTGCCGTGGATGTCCGCGGCTCCGCCGGGACCGCCCTCGACGGTGGCTGTGTAGGTGAAGCCGGGGTCGAGGTCGCTGTCGGGGTCGAGGATGGCTTTCGTGCCGTTCGAAACCGGGTCGAAGCTAACGTCGGCCGCCACCGGGTCGCCGCCTTCGCGAGTCAGGGCGAAGTTGTCGATCACGGACTGCTCATCCATCTCCTCGGAGAAGAGGATGGTGGGGCTGACGTCTTTCTCGACCGACGTCGAACCGCTCGTCGGGGTGACTTCCCTGACGGTGGGCGCTCCGGTGTCGCCGACGTTGACGGTGACGAGGGCGACGTCACAAAGCGCCGGGTTGGCGTCGTCGCAGACCTCGTACTCGAAGTCATCCACGCCCACGAAATCGGGGTCGGGGGTGTAGCGGATCACGTTCGGGCCGCCGTTGTTGGCGTCGAGGACCTCGGCGAAGCCGTTTTCGGGATCGGAGTTGGGGCCGCTCGCTATTTGGACCGAGAGCGGGTCGCCGTCGGGGTCGATGTCGTTGCCGAGGACCGCTATGTCCACGGATTCGTTCTTCTCGGTGTTGGCGGTGTCGGGGTTGGCGATGGGCGCGTCGTTGACCGAGCGGACCGTGATGGTGACCGTCGCGACGTTGCTGACGTCGTCGCCGTCGGTGGCCCGGTAGGTGAACGCCTCGGAGCCGTTGAAGTCGTCGTCATCGGCGCCGGAGAGGTCGAAGACGAAGCCGCCGTTGGCGTCGAGTTCGAGGTCGCCGTTGTTCGGGCCGCTGACCGGGTCGATCTCCGGCGTGGCGGTGTTCGCGTCGTTGACGGTGAGCGTGTCGCCGTCGGGGTCGGTGTCGTTGACGAGGATGCCGTCGGCGTTGAAGTTGGGGACCGTGAGTACGTCGCCTTCATCCATGACGTAGCTGTCGCTGTGCGCGACGGGCTTGCTGTTGTCCGAGACCCGCAGGAAGACGGTGGCCTGGTCGGTGCCGCCGTTGCCGTCGCTTATCTCGTAGACGAAGGAGTCGTTGCCGGAGAATCCGGCGTTGGCCGTGTACTTGATCTTCTTGTGATTCGTCCCGATGACCGTGGCCGTCCCGTTGCCCGGAGGCGTGACGATGGAAGGCGTGAGCGGGTCGCCGTCGGGATCGGAGTCGTTATCGAGGACATCCACCTCGACGGAGCCGTTCTTGGAGACCTGGATGCGCTCGGTGTTCGTCGGCGTGCCGAGGTTGTTGGGGTCTCCGTCGTTCCTGGCGACCGGATCGTCGTTCACCGGTTCGACCTTGATGTTCACGACCGCCGTGTCGGTGCCTCCGCTGCCGTCGTCGACCTGGAAGGTGAAGGCGTCGTCCCCGAAGTAGTCCGGGTCCGGCGTGTACGTCAGGTTCGGAGCCGTGCCGCTCAACGTGCCGTGGGTCGGTCCGCTTATGACGCTGAAGGTGAGCGTGTCACCGTCCGGGTCGGAGCCCGTGAGCGTGATGGGAACCGGCGTATCCTCGTTCGTCACGACGGAATCGCCGTCGGCCTCGGGAGCCCGGTTGAGGACGATCTGGGTCTTCTGCGTGTCCTCGTCGTTCGTCGAGTTCGGGTCGTTCGTGTCGCTGGAGACCGCGGCGCGGTTGGTGATCTCACCCGCCGTGGAAGGCGCGGTGACCTCGACTTCGATCTCCACGACGTCGCCCGGATCCAGGTCGCCCAGGTCGCAGGTAACCTCGGTTCCCGCTCCGTTGACGACGCACGTGCCCGTCGCCGGAGCGACGACGCTCGCCGAAACGCCGGAAACGCCGTTGGGCAGGAAGTCCTTCACGACGACGTTCTCCGCCGTCAGAGATCCCTCGTTCTCGACCTCGATGGTGTACGTGAGCTGCTTACCGACCTTGAGGGGATCGGCGTCGTCGGACTTCGTGATCGAGAGGTCGGCGTTGAGCGGCTGCCAGCTCGGCACGTCATCCTCGAACGAGTTCGCGCCGTCGTTGGTGAGGTTCGTGAGCTGGCCGACGGTCAGCGGCGAGGGGCCGTTGGCGTCGCCGACGTACACCTCGTCATCGCCGGACTCGCTGCTGGCGAGAAGTATCTTTTCACCGTCGGGCGAATACGCCGGGTCGGCCTCGTCCGGGCCGGAGAGAGCGGCGATGCCCTTGAGATCGTCGCCCACGCCGTCGGCGTCGTTGTCGTTCGGCTCCATCGAGTAGATGTCGAAGTCAAGAACGGCGTCGAAGTCGGTCTCGAAGGCGATCCTGCCGCCGTCGGGGGACCAGACGGGGTCCCGGTCTTCCGTCGAGTTGTTTCCTCCGCCCATGGCCCCGTCGGTGGTGAGTTGACGCTCGGAACCGGCGACGGGGCTTCCGTTGGCGTTCACGTCCACGGTCCATATGTCGTTGGTGGGGCTTGCGAGATTGCTGTCGAACCTCTCGAAGGCGATCTTGTCACCGTTGGGGGACCAGGCGGGGTCCTCATCGTCGTCGGTGATGACGTTGGTGACCCGAACCGTCTGGGTGGCGCTGGTGGGACTCGTGACGGGGTTGGCGATGGCGTCCTCGACGTCCAGCACGTAGATGTTGTCACTCCCGCCCGCATTGCTGGCGAAGGCGACCTTCTCGCCGTCGGGCGACCACGCGGGATCTGTGTCGTCCGTACCCGCGGGCGTGGCTGT
>JBOHBL010000713.1:0-3853 GCA_050698295.1 Rubrobacteraceae bacterium
GGAAGGCTCCGTCGAGCATTTGTCCGTGGGTTATGGGGAGTACGTGGGCCACCAACGCGTCGGTGCCGATGCGGGGGAACTGGCTCATTGCTTCTCTGAGGCGGAACTCCGTGGCGTCGGACTCGTAGTCGGTGAGGCTTTTGGCTTCGGGGAGATCGGGCTCGGGGAAGGACCTTATTTGTCGCATGGCGCCTTCGATGTCCTCGGCACCGCAGGTATACAAAGCGCGCTTGGCGTGGATGGTCCAGTTGCGGAGGGTGTCGTGGAGCTTGGCGCCGAGGACCATTTTTTCGTTCGGCTCGGGCTTCGCGCCGAGGACGCGGCGAGCGTATATGTCCCGGCCCGTCGGGCAGTATGCGTTGGATACTTCGGAGAGGCCGAGGGGGACTTCGTACGGGGAGAGGAGCGGCGGGGCGGACCACATCCAGCCGCGCAAAGTCTCGTCCACGCCGGACTTTCGGGCGCGAGGGATGACGCCTCGCAGGAGCCTCTTCTTTTCTTCCGCCGTGGGCATGAACATGGGTCACTTCCTTTCCGTGAGCACGTCGCCGCAGAAGCGCCGGTACTCGCATCCGTGGCAGCGCCCCCGGTACGGGGTGGGTTTCGGCAGGCGCTCGTTTTTCATGGAGTCCCGGATGGCGGCGAGGGTTTTCTTTACGTGATCGCGCATGGCGGCGGTTATGGGGACTTCCGTCGCCCGTTTTAGCGGGGTGAGATAGACGAAGGTTCGGGTTACGCTTCTCCCGAAGACATGTTCGGCGAGCATGGCGTAGGCGGCGAGCTGGTACTTGTGGTGGAGTCCGATGGAGGCGGCCATCTTGTATTCGACGGGGATGGTTTCGCGCGGCGTGAGGATGACCATGTCGATCTTCCCCCGAAGACGCATTTGCTCGGAATATAAACTCACGCCGAACCGCCGTTCGCCCTCCTCTATCCCGTAAGCCTTCAGGGTTCGCCTGGCCTCCTTCGCGGACGCGCTTTCGTGCTCCTCCTTGCCGAGGTCCATCTTCGCCGTCACCGGTCGCTCCAACGGCATCGTGTACTGGTAGTACGGGATGCGCGGACAGTAGACGTGCTGGCGGATATCCGTGACGGTCAGTTCAGTTTTCAACGACGATCTCCTTCGCCAGCGAAAGGTCGCGGCTGCACACCGGCTGGAGCCGGATGTTCCCTTCCTTCTTCCCAAGCGTCTTGCGAAGCCGAAGCATCAATTCCTCGCGCCGATTCCGGTCGATGTCCCCCGCAAACGCCGAATACTGAATCCGCGAAAGCCCGTAATCCTTGCACCGCTCCGCGACCTTATGCCGGACCCTGTCGTCGGGAATATCATAAATAAGCATCACATAGCCCATGGCATCTCCTTCGAGATGCGGAGGAAATAGAGGAATGGAGGAGTCGGAAAGACGAAATGCGACTCCTCCATTCCTCCTCTACTCCTCCACTCCTCCGCGAGCAAAGCGACCATCACCAACTCCCCACGAATGGCTTGTAAAGCACCCCGTCGCGCACGAAGCTCGCCACCGAACGAGCTTGAATGTGGATGATGTTCTCCAGCGTCTGTTTCTTGCCCCGGTGCGCGACCCTCACGGCGAGGCGTTCGCGGACTCTGGCGGCGGTGAGTTTGCGCGTCTTCTCGTCGAGGTACTCGCCGTCCATGCCGACCTTGAAGCCGGTGCCCAAAGCGCCGATGACGGCCCGGTCCACGATGGCGGCCCGGAACTCCTCGATGAGGTCGAAGACGAGCGAGTGTTTGCCGGGACGGTCGGTGTGGACGTATCCGGCGAACGGGTCGAGGCCCGCGCGCGTGATCGCCGAGAGGATGCGATTGTATAAAATTCCGTATCCGTAGTTGAGCAGCGAGTTGACGAGGTCGGTCGCTCCACGGCCCTCGCGTCCGGGGAACTCCGGGACGATGCGCCGGACACCCTCCCAGTAGAGAGCCGCTCCCCGTCCTTCGACGTTCAAGAGCGCGCCCCGCACTTCGTCCACCTTCCTGCCCTCGATCCGCGACGCCTGAGTTGCCAGATCCTCGATCTTATCCACCCTCCGGTAGACGAAGTCGTAGGCGGCTCGATCCGCCGCTTTGCGGTACTTGGCGTAATACTTCAGGTTGTTCGCCGAGTTCTTGAGCTTGCCGACGGCGAACGCCTTGCCGAGTTCCACGCTCCGCCGATCCTCATACGAAAGCAACTGAGTCCGGCGCGTCTTCACCGTCCCGCCGAGGTTCGGGGAGACGAGGCTCGCGTAGGGGTTGCCGGAATAGCTCAGGAACTCCACGGGTATTCCGTTTTTGACGCATTCGTGGATCGCGGCGGACGAAATCGTCGCGCCCTCGGTCGAGACTATGACCCGCTCGACCTCGAAGAAGGGCCGCTCGAAGAGGACCTCGCCCTTCTTCTTGACGACCAACCTCTCGCTCTTCTTTCCGACGGAGACGCCGAAACCCTCTATGAATACCTCGCTCACGACCACATCCAGTCCCGGTTCTTCATGTCGCAAACGATTCTGCCAGCGGGGGTGGACAGAACATGTCCGTTTCGAGGAAAACGGCGAAAATCCCGAAAAAGTGTGCCGTTTCTTCGAGGAAAGAGACGAATTCCCGCTTCAGTTCGGCGCCGCCGAGGGCGGCGACTTCGCGGACGGTCCAGAAGACGGAGGGGGTTTTGATGGCGCCTCCGTCTTCGAGGGGTTCGATGGCTACGTCCTCGTCGGCGACGATCTTCTTTCCGTAGGCGATAGATCCCTACCCGCTGGCTGCGATGGGCGGCTCGTCGGAGCCTGTCCATGACATCCGGATCTTCGGGGGATCACTCACCAATCCGAGGGCGAACTCTATCCTGCCGGCGTCCGCGAAATTCAGGGTCGAGGGTCCAAACGGGAACGTGCGGCCCGTCATTACCGCTTGGGCTTTAGACCCTGACAAAGACAGACCGCATTTCGTCACGGGCTATCCAGAACTGTAGTAGAATATATGCGTTATGGAGCGTATGGAAAAAGTCGAGAAATACAAAGAGTTCGACAGGGTTCCTATCCCTCGCTCGATACCTGAATTGGGTATCGAGGCCGGAGCCAAAGGTACCGTGCACGATGTCTATGATGAAGGGCGCAGTCTTTTCGTGGAGGTCAGTGGAGAAGACGGCATCCCACTCGGCTTCGTGGACTTGGACCTCTATCCCGAGCCGCGCGTGGTCGCCTACTCAAGATAAACGGACGATTCATCGCGCATCTATCAGCTCCTCAACTGAGGCGCTTTTTCTTTGCTGGTTTTAGGGAGGACAATGAAACTCGACAAAGCAGACCTTAAACGCTTCCAAAAAAAGCTGGACAAAGCCCGAGACACCGCTCCCCTGAAAAGGGCCGTTCGTCAGGTCGGCGAGGATCTCCTCGCGCGGTCTCTCGCCGTCACCCCGAAGCGGGAATCGGATCTCCGCAACTCCGGCAACGTCCAGCCGATAGGAACGGACGCGGCTCCGGGGGTGAGCGTCGGCTACGACGCGGAGTACGCCCTCGCGGTCCACTCCTTTGGGATGATCTCCCTCAGCTTCCTCGCCGCAGAGCCGAGATAACTTCCATATACCGGCTCTCTTTCGGTCAGAGACTCCAGAACGCTCAAAGTCGCCAGAGCCTCGTACCCACCAAAGTCTATGCGGGCGAGCTTCGCATTTCATAGCACCGTCCGCGCTTCGCGATTCCAAAGCCCGCCTCGCGCAGGGTCCGGAGCCAACGCCGGATCGTCCGCTCATCCCGCCGTATCCCCGCATCCGCCAGAGCTTCCTCCAACCGCCGCCTCGAAGCCGGCCCTCAGACAAAGCCTTCAACAAAACGAGCGTCCCCAGAGTCGCCTCCATCACAC
>JBOHBL010000714.1:0-2396 GCA_050698295.1 Rubrobacteraceae bacterium
ACACAACGTCCGGGACGGATGAGCTTTTTCGCCGGACAATTGCTCGCGCTCTCGGTCGCGGTGGTCGCGATGGTGGTGGTCATCTTCGCCTTCGGCGCTTTGACGAGCTACGCGATCGCGTCGAGCCGGTCGGAGACCATTGACTGGCCGTCTCTCGCGGAGTTCGTCCGGGGGATGTCGGGGGGCTGGCTCATCCTCATGACGTGGTGCCTTCTCGGCGCGATGCTCGCCTTTTTTCTCCGGGGAACGGCGCTCTCCGTCGGGCTCGGGGTGGTGTGGATACTCGGGATCGAAAACCTCATCGTCAACGTGGCCGCCGCCCTCCTCGACTTCGCCGACACGCTTCAAAAGGGACTCCCCGGCGTCAACGCGGGTTCCCTCGTCGGGGCTTTGGGCGATGGAGGGGGCGGCACGCCGGGGGTGAACACCGCCGTGGACGGGACGCAGGCGACGCTCGTTCTCGTCGCATACGCCACCGTCTTCGTCATAATGGCCGGCGTCGCGCTGCAAAGGCGGGACGTGACATAATTGGAGACGACCACGATGGCGCATTCACCCGACAACGGACGACCGGCGACACCCGACGCCGCGCGCCGCAAATTGTTTCCGTTCGGGTGGACGCTGTTCACGGCGGTGTGGCTGCTCTTCTCCGTCGGCTTCGTCGTCGAGGTGCTCGGGACGGGCCTCTCCGCGCTCCAGACGCTCGCGTTCCTCGCTTCGATGGCGGCCTTCGTTTCCGTCTTCGTCTGGCTCATGCTGCGCTATCCGTTCCCCGCCCACGCGCTCACGCTCCGGGAACTGCGGGTACGGCTCGGGCTTCTTTTGATTCTCGCGGCCCTCGCGTCGTACGTCGAACTCGCGTATGGCGGGGGGATTCCGTGGCGATTCATGTACGTCGTGGTCGCCGGGGCGGTCGCGCTTCCGACGAGATACGCGGTGGCGGCGATCCTCGCCGTCCCGGTGTTTGCGGGCGTGTTTTACGAGGCGCGGTCGGGGTGGGAGGCGGTCGCGGCGGATTGGGGGAACTTCGTCCCCTTCGCGCTGATCGGGGTCGGCATGATCGCCGTGAGCCGGCTCGTGGTGACGGTTCGCGAACTGGAGGAGGCACGAAGAGAGATAGCGCGCCTCGCCGTCTCCGAGGAACGCCTCCGCTTCGCCCGCGACCTCCACGACCTCCTCGGCCACAGCCTCTCGCTCATCACCCTAAAAAGCGAACTCGCCGGAAGATTTCTGCCCGAAAACCCCGAGAAAGCGGCTGAGGAAGTCCGCGACATCGAAGGCGTCGCCCGGAGGTCGCTGCGCGAGGTGCGCGACGCGGTCGCCGGATACCGCCGTCCCACACTCTCCGAAGAACTCGACGGCGCTCGCGAGATGCTCGAAGCAGCCGGCATCGAGGCCCGCATCGAGAACTCCGCGGATGCGCTTCCGGGCGGCATGGATTCCGTCCTCGCGTGGACGGTGCGCGAAGGCGCGACGAACGTCGTCCGCCACAGCCGCGCCCGGAAATGCCGGATCTATCTGGCGCAAAACGAAGACGCGGTCCACGCCGAAATAACCGACGATGGGATCGGCGGCGAAGCGGACGGGTCGGGGAGCGGCCTCTCCGGCCTCGCCGAGCGCATCGAGGCGAGCGGCGGAGAGTTCGAGGCGAGAGCGATGGACGAGTGTGGTTTCCGGCTGCGCGCGAAGTTGCCGCTTCGTGGAAGCGAAGCCCCGGCCGCCGAGCCGGAAACGAAGACCGATGAGGCGAACACGGAGATGCGACGATGAGCATTCGGGTGCTTATCGCGGAGGATCAAGCAATGGTGCGGGGCGCTCTGTCGGCTCTTCTCTCCCTCGAAGACGACATCGAAATCGTCGCCGAAGCCTCGCGAGGGGACGAGGTCGTTCCGGCGGCGATGGATTCTTTGCCGGACGCCGCCCTCCTCGACATCGAGATGCCCGGCGGCGACGGACTCTCGGCGGCGAAGGAGTTGCGGGGGAAGCTCCCTTCGTGCCGCGTGATCATACTCACCACCTTCGGGAGATCCGGCTACCTCAAGCGCGCGATGGAGAATGGCGCCTCGGGCTTCCTCCTCAAGGACGCCCCCGCCTCCGAACTCGCCGACGCCGTCCGGCGCGTGATGATCGGCGAGCGCGTGGTGGATCCCGGATTCGCCGCGAGCGCCCTCAGCGAAGGCGAAAACCCCCTCACCGACCGCGAGCGCGACGTGCTCTCCGCCTCCGCCAACGGAGCCACCATCGAAGACATCGCCGGGAAGCTGTACCTCTCCGAAGGCACCGTGAGAAACTATCTCTCCACCGCCATCAAAAAGCTCGACAGCCGCAACCGCGTGGAGGCGTCTCGCCTCGCCGAAAAAAAGGGATGGCTGTGAGAGCGGGTTTCGGCAAAGCCG
>JBOHBL010000715.1:0-13390 GCA_050698295.1 Rubrobacteraceae bacterium
TCGTAGGACACGGCGCGAAACCCCGCCTCCGCGAGCGGCGTCATCTGATACTCCCACATCTCGGCGCTCAAGCACCATCCGGGGATGAAGACGACAGGCTCTCCGGCGCCCCAGTCCTTGTAAAACAACCGTGTCCCATCTTTCGTCTCGATGAACGGCATCGGGTGGAACCCCCTTCTGAAAAGTGTCGGAAAGTAGATCGGCGGTACGCGCCGCCTCCTCCGCTAACCGGGCGCCGATCCGTTCTTCCCCGCCGGCTCATAGGTGAGGAGCGAAACGCCCGCGGCAGTCGTCCTCGAGTCCACGAGTTTCAGCCGCTTCGGGGCGCGCCCGTTCCCAAAGAGCCGCTTTCCTTCGCCCGCGACGACGGGATAGACCGCGAGCCGGATCTCATCGAGGAGGTCGTTTCGCAGCATGGACCCGATGAGCGTGGGACTGCCATGAACCCCGATGTTCTTTCCCGGCCGCCGCTTCAAATCGGAGATCGCCTCCGCGAGGTCCCCCCCGATCAGCGTCGCATTGTCTCTCTCTCCCCACTTGACACCCTCCAGCGTCGTCGAGGCCACGAACTTTGGCACACGATTGATGTGGCTCGCGAACGGCTCGATTGCGGAGGTGGGCCAATATGGCTCCCACTCCTCGTAGGTCGTGCGTCCGAGGAGCATGGCGTCCTCCCCGGATATCTGCGAGCCGAGATCCCCCCTCATGTCGTCGTCGAAGGAATCGAACTCCCATTTGTCGGGCGACTCGACCACTCCGTCGAGCGTCATCAGCAATCGTGCGACTACTTTCCTCACGTCGGTTCTCCTTCTGCTCGGTTGCCTTCCATGGTATTGAGAGGCCGGGCGCCTCGGCATCGTCCGAAAGGTGGAGCAGGGGGTGGAGATCCTTCACCGGAACGGTCGAACGGTGAGACCCTTCGGGCATCCCCGCCTCTGCTGGATCGAACCCGGCGCCGCGTGCATCATCAACCCGTGCGTCCCCGCTCCGCCAGTGCTTCCGTCACCCACGCGCGTGCCTGATCGTGGTGTTCGCGCCACGCCTCCCACGCGGATCTCGCCCACTCCTCCGCCCGCGCCGCGTACTCGTCCGGGTCTTCGACGCCGAGCACGTGCCGCACCGTCAAAGCGCCCCGGCGCAGCGGGGGAGGCGGGAGAACACGCGCGTAGGCGCGCGGCCCGTCCACCCACCGTTTCAGGGCGACCGGGAGGTTCTTTGATCTGCCGTGCTCCATTGACCAGCACATGGCCGCGAGGTGGGCCGCCGCGGATTTCGAGGACCTCATGTACACGTCCGGGTGTTGCAGACAGTACGCATCCACAGTCAGCCGGTGGACGCGGAAGAACGACTCGTCAGCGAACTCTCGCGCCCCGACCTCCGCGAAAAGGCGCCGGCAGGCGTCCGAACCCTCCACTCCGGGCGCTCCGCATTCGGGGCAGCGCGGCTCGATCATATTGGTCATTCCCGGTACCCTCCAAATCAGGACTCACGGACTTCTCCGACGCCAGTGTCCTTGACTCTTTTGTGGCGGCCGGACCTCCGCTGGCGGGAAAACGCGTCCCCCGCTCGTGCCACCTTACGGCTCGGCGACGATCTCGTAGTGTTTCACCGTCGGCTCGAAGTCGATGAGGAACTCCTCGTCCTCGGGATAGTACCTTGCCTTCTCGGGGTCGGGGCCGGCGAAATGCTCGACCTTCTCCATGGAGTCCCAGAACGACACCGTCAGGAAGTGCGCCTCGCCGCCCTCGATCCTCCGCAGCACGTACACGCCCCAGTTTCTCTCCGTCGCGCGGTAGTCGGCGACCCCGGTTCGGTTTATGTAGTCGAAGTACTCGTCGGCCTTCGCGGTGGCGGTCGCGCCGTGCCAGATCCTCGCGATCATCCATCGTCCTTTCTCATGTGCTTCTCCTTCGCAACCTCGCGCCAACATTCTTCTTATGCGCTGGCGGCCGGCTCGTAGATGAGGATGGCCGCTGCGGTCGTCCGGCCCCTCGATGGGGTATCTACGTCACGTGCTTCAGGTCGGCGGTGGCTCCTCTCCGTACTGCGGACGCCCGGCGGTACGGTAGACCTGCATCGTCACCCCGTTGGTGGTGGCCCGCGATTCGACGAACTCGAGCGCCGTGTCCTGGCCGGCATCGGGGAACAGCCGCGTGCCCTGGCCGACGACCACGGGGTAGGTGAGCAGGGTGATCTCGTCGACGAGGTCGCTGTCGAGCAGCAACCGGACCAGGCTGAGGCTGCCGACCACCTGCAGCTCGCCCCCCGGCTTGGCCTTCAGCTCGCCGACGGCGGCCGCGACGTCCCCGGAGAGGACGGTCGTGTCCGCCCACCGCGGGTCGGTGAGCGTGGTCGAGGCGACGTACTTGGGCTTCGTGTTCAACGCTACGGCGATGGGGTCGTCGGAATCTGCCATCGCTCCCCAGGAGCCGGCGAAGACCTCGTACGTCCACCGGCCGAACATGAACGCGTCGGCGCGCTGGTAGACCTCGCCTGTCAAGGCCGCGGTCTCGCTGTCGAAGTGCGGCATGGCCCATCCGCCACGCTCGAACCCGCCCCTGCGGTCCTCCTCCGGCCCGCCGAGCCCCTGCATCACGCCGTCGACGGAGACGTTCGTGTTGGTCGTCAGTCTCATGGTCGCGGTTCCTTTCTCGTTGGTTTGGTCGTCGTTCGGTCGGACCGGGCCGCGCCGATCTCATCGGTCGTGGCACGGTCCGTGCTGCAATCGCAGCGGGAAGTCCGGTTTGGGACTCCCTTGTCGGGCCAAGAAGCCGCCAGCGCGGCCGACCTGCCACATGTGGCCGTCGGGATCGGCGAACGCGCCGGCGTATCCCCATTTCTGGTTTCCGGCTTCGATGACGATCTCGGCGCCGGCATCCTGCGCGCGACGCATCAGCTCCTCGATCGGGCTCGTTAGCCGGGCATCGGGTTTACCTCCTTCCGTCGGGCTACCCGGATGGTATCGGGAGGTGGGGCGAGGACACATCGACCGAAAGGTGGAATTGGGGGGTAGAGATCCACGTGCTGATTATCTCCTCGTGGCTTGCCCATCCGCCTTCCTCCCTCTGCCGCACACACTTCGCGCGGAGGAGTGTACGGTACGTGCCCGACGCCCGGTAGTGACGATCATCGTGTGTTCGGTATGATGAATGCCACTCGAGCCCACCGCACCTCGCCCCGCGCCGGCCTTCACGGCGGACGGAGAAAGGCCCATAACCGGTCGGCCATTCCTGGTCCCGCTATACGTCCCGCACTTCACGGCGAGGTCTCTGCCACCGGCATCCGCAAGACCACCTCCCGGCGTTCCGAACGCGCGAAGCGCTCGTCGGGATCACGCCGTTCGCGGGAAGAGCGCGGCCAGAGCGTGGACGGACTCCACCCCATAGCTGACCGCACCGACCGGAACACGTCCGCCTATCGCCTCGATCACCTGCGCGGCCCATACCGACCCAAAGCCACCGCAAAGCTCGATGGACTGAGCGCCACCGTCCACCAACTCGAGCGCGACCTCAACCACAGAGGACTTTTCCGGTATAGCGACGAAGGTAGTGCGCAAACCACCGGTTTCGATCACGGCCCGATCTACCGCCGGATCCTCCGACCCCGTCCCCAGATAGATGAATGCCCAATTATTGAACGCCATCTCTTCAACTCCTTCCGTGCGTCAGGCTGTACTCTCGTTGGAGAAGTACCCTCTTCCTGGGTGGCGTGGCATCGTCCGAAGGGTGGAGCGGGGGGTGGAGTTTCATCGCCGGACAAGACCGCGCCACGAAATAATGGGTCTTGGCGGACATTCCCCTCCATAGCAACCTTGTTCACGAGAAAGCCTTGTTCACGAGAAGACCCGAGCCGGAGCAAACTTCGTGTCCCACCCCCTCATAACGACCAAGCTGCGCGTCCCCACAGCGCGCCCGAGTCTGGTGGCTCGCCCGCGCCTGCGCGAAGCCCTCGTCCGGCACGAAGGCCGCAAACTCACGCTCGTCTCCGCCCCGGCGGGCTTCGGGAAGACGACGCTCCTCGGCGAGTGGGCAAAAGAGAATTCAGAGGAGACGCTGGCGTGGGTCTCGCTCGACGAGTCGGACAATGACCCGGCGCGCTTCTTGTCATACCTCGCGGGCGCGCTCCGGGCCGTCGAGGAGGGGATCGGCGAGGGCGTTCCGGCTTTGCTTCATTCGCCGGAGCCTCTGCCCGTCGAGGTGGTCGTGGGAAACCTGGTCAATGATTTGGCCGGTATGGGACGAGGGGTCGCCATAGTCCTCGACGACTATCATGTGATCGGATCGGAGTACGTCCACGAGGCCGTTTCGCTTTTGATCGAACGCCTGCCGGAGAACACCCGCCTCATCATCGCGAGCCGCGCGGACCCTCCCCTTCCCCTCTCGAAACTGCGCGTCCGGGGCCAGATGGCCGAACTGCGCGCCGCCGACCTTCGCCTCACCACCGAAGAGGCGACCGCTTTCCTCTCCGACGTGATGGGACTCGCCCTTTCGGCGGAGGATGTCGCGGCGCTCGAAGGGGTCACGGAAGGATGGGTCGCCGCGCTCCAGCTTGCCGCGCTCTCGATGCGCGACCGCGAGGACGTCTCCGGCTTCGTCGAGTCTTTCTCCGGGAGCAACCGCCACGTCCTCGACTTCCTCGCCGAGGAGGTGCTCGAACGCCAGCCCGAGGACGTGAGGGACTTCTTATTGCGGACTTCCGTGCTGGAGCGCATGAGCGCCCCTCTGTGCGACACCCTCACGGATCTCTCCAGCGGGCAGGCGATGCTCACCCGGCTGGAGCGGGACAACCTCTTCGTCGTGTCCCTCGACGACGAGCGGAGATGGTACCGATACCATCACCTCTTCGCGGACTTTTTGAACGTCCGGCTCACCATCGAGGATCCCAAGCTCGTGGGAGAGCTTCACTTTCGGGCTTCGGGCTGGCACGAGGAGCGGGGCATGGTCGTCGAGGCGGTGCGGCACGCGCTCTCCGCCTCGGACTCGGACCCCGGATACGACCTCGCCGCGCGACTCGTCGAGAATGAGGCCAAGCGAGCGTGGGGCAGCGGCGAGGGCGCGACCGTCCTCGGCTGGCTGGAGGCGTTGCCGGAGGAGGCGAAGCGCCGCCGCCCCCGGCTGTTTCTGGAGCTCGCCATGGCCCTCGCTCTCACCGGCCGTCCCGCCGACGCCGAACCTCTCGTCGAAGAAGCCGAGAAAGCAGCCGAGAAAGACGAGCGTGACCGTCTTTACATAATCGGGTTCGCCTCGGCCATCCGGTGTTTTTGCGCCCGCCTGAGAGGGGATGCTCGGCAAGCTGTGGAGTACGGTCGGCGCGCGCTCTCGCTCCTCCCCGACGAGGAGACGCCCCACCGCAACTTCGCCGCCGTCTGCCTGGGGGATTCGCTCCGCGTCTGTGGCGACCTGGCGGCGGCGGGCGAAGTCCTCGCGCAGGCCGCGGAGATGGGCCGGTCCATCGGACACGTATACGGGACCATCACGAGCATGGTCTGGCAGGCTCGTGTTCAGAGCGAGCGCGGCCTCCTGCGGGAAGCGGACGATACGCTCCGCCGGGCGCTCGGGTACGTGGAGGAGAAGCGAGCGGAGTCATTGCCCGCCTCGGGACTCGTCCACATCGGTATGGGAGATCTCCTTTACGAACGGAACGAACTCGAAGAGGCCGAGCGCGAACTTGAGGTCGGCGTGGAGCTGGCCGAACGCACGAGAGAGGTCAGCGGCATCGTGCGAGGGTACGTCGCCCTCTCACGGGCGAAGCGGGCGCGGGGCAACGAGGAGGGAGCCTCCGAGTTCGCCAGAAAGGCGGAGCGGGTCGCGCGCGGATCCGGCGCGGAGATGGAGACAGCCGTCGCCGCGGCCTGGATGGCGCGGCTCCTTCTTGCGCGGGGCGAACTCGCGGAGGCCGTTGCGATGGAGCTAGGACGCGACGCCTCAGTCGCTTTGGAGTCCTCGCGGACGGTGGGTCGGCTGACCTCGGCGAGGCTGCTCCACGCTCGGGGCCGTCACGACGACGCGCTCGGGCTGCTCGAAAAGTTGGGCGAAGCGGCGGAGTCCGCCGGAAGGATCGGCTCCCTCATAGAAATCCTCGCTCTCACCGCGCTGTCGCTGTGGGCCAAAGGCAAGAAAGAGCGCTCCGTAAGCATTTTGTCGAAGGCTCTCGCGCTGGCGGAGCCGGAAGGCTACGTGCGCGCCTTCGTGGACGAGGGCGCCGTGATGGGCGGCCTCCTCTCCGCGACGCTCGAAGCCCGAAGGTGGGACGATTCGAGAACGGCGGGGCGGGTTTTGACGAAATACATCGCGAAGCTCCTTGCGGCTCTCGCGCAAAAAGTAGCCGCGCCGGGACTCGACGGACGGCTCCCCGAGTCCTTGAGCGAGCGCGAGATGGAGGTGCTCGCGCTCATCGCCGCCGGCAGATCCAACCGGGAGATCGCGGGCAGGCTCTTCGTCTCGACGAGCACGGTCAAGACCCACATAAACAACCTCTACCGCAAGCTCGGGGCGCGCAGCCGCACCCAGGCTCTCGCCAAGGCCAGGGGGCTGGACCTCATCTAGCCGAGAGCTCCGATGCGCGCGGACGCGCCCGAGGGCACCACCATCGGGCACATCTCCACCCCCCGCTCCACCCTTTGGTCGATGCCCTCCGCCCGGCCTTCCAATACAAATAGCGTGGTTCTCGAGGTCGAGCGATTCGTCGAGAATCGCTCGACCATATGATCGTTGGAAGGGAGCGCCTCAATGGTGAGAAAAGTCGTGAGGTGGCCCCTGGGAGTGGTGGTCGGCTTCCTGGTGCTCATCGGCATCGCGGCATCGGCCACTTTCTACCTCCGCGAGCCCGCCAACCTCGGCTTCCTGGACTTCCCGACCATCGTGGCTTTGCACGTGGTCCTGGGCGCGGTTTATATGGTGTTCGCCCCGTTCCAGTTCGTAAAGCGCATAAGGTCTCGCCATCTCGGCTACCA
Source organism: Rubrobacteraceae bacterium (assembly GCA_050698295.1). Lineage (GTDB taxonomy): Bacteria > Actinomycetota > Rubrobacteria > Rubrobacterales > Rubrobacteraceae > JACCWD01. Next base: position 6,953 of record JBOHBL010000715.1, read on the forward strand.
CCGCCGGATGGGGAGGGTTCTCGTCGCGGTCGGCCTGGTGGTCGGAGTGACTGCCCTGTTCATAGGGTTGGTGATCCCCTTCTCGGGATGGGCGGAAAGGGTGCTCATCGGCCTCTTCGGGAGCCTGTTCCTCTTCGCCCTCGGCAAGGGTTTCGTACACGTCCGCGCCGGACGGGTGGCCTTGCACCGGGAGTGGATGATAAGGGCGTTCGCCATAGCGCTCGCCATCGCCACGCAGCGCGTGATCTTCATCCCCTCGCTCTTCGTGGTGGGCGATCCGACCTATGGGCAGATCGTGACGCTCTCGGTAGCGGCGTGGGCGGCGGCGTTGATCGTGCATTCCTCGCTGGCGGAGGTCTGGATCCGCCTCACCCGGAAACGTGGCGTCCCCGAAGCAGGCGGGGCGAGAGCCTACCACGAGCCAACGCCGGAAAACCGATGACGCCGACGAGGGAGGAGGAGCGGTGATCCTGCGTATCTGGCGCGCCAGGGTCGTCCCGACGCGCATGGAAGAGTACCGGCGTTTCGAGGCGGAGCGGTGCCTGCCGATGCTCCGCAAGCAACCCGGGCTTCTCGGGGTTCTCTTCTTGCGGGAGTCTCGGGACGGGTCGGCCTCGCTCACCATTTGGGAGGACGGGGAACGCTGGAGGCGCTGGAGAGTTCCCCATCATATCGGCGGGTAGTCCGCGAACTCGCCGAGAAGGAACTGCTGGCGGGAGAGCAGTCGGTGGAGGTCTTTGAGGTCGAGGGCGGGGATCTGCGCCCGGAGGCGCTCGTGGGCGCGCTCGACCGGACGAGGCGCACGGGTCATCCGAACCCGCCCGCGGAAGGTTCCCACGACCGATGAGCGAGCGGACACCCCGCGAAGGCGAGGATCGGATCCCGGCCGAATCCGGAATCATCCCTTCGGTCGGACGAAGTCCACCCCTCGATGGATGGCGAACCGAGGCCGGCGTGTAAACCCTCATTTCGTAGTTGTTGAAGCTCGTCCAGGGGGGAGAGAAATAATGACTATAAAAGACGAAAAGGGATCCACCAGAGGTCAAAATGTGACGACAAGCCCACAGTCTGATCGGCGCACTCCGCCCGATTCCATCAGACGCAGTGAAAGGAAAGTCGGCTTCGTGTTCTGGAACGCCGGTGGTGGCGGCGAGGATCAAGGCCATGAACGCGAACGCCGGCCCGGCTCCGAGGACGAGCAGCCCGGGCAAAACGTCCGCAAGGAAGCTCCCTTCGACCGGCGTCCGGGCGAAGAGCAGAAGACCAGCCGCCGTCGGCCCGAGTCCCCCGACTATCGTGGGCTTGATGCCGAAGCGGTTCACGGCCCACGCGGCGAGTCCCTGGGAGATCGCCCCGAGCGCGACCGTCGTCGGCAGGTAGGCGAGCCCGGTGGCGAGGGAGTCGTAGCCGAGGATCCTCCGGAGGTACAGGGCGGAAAAGAAGAACCACCCGACCATCCCCACCACGGCGAGCGCCGCCACGCCTCGTCCCTCTGGTCCTCGCGGTGGATGGCGCAGGACAGGCCCTCTGGCTCGCCGATCTCCAGCAACCGCGAGTGGGCTTTGCCGCGACTCTTTCCGCCGCCCACGCCGTTTTACCCTATGTTCCCCACCTCCGGGGCGGGTGGAACACGGACTCAACGCGCCCCCGCACGCGCGCCTCGTCGCCGGAGACGCCGCGGGAAGCCTGCCCCCGCGGTCGCCCTGGATCTTAGGACTACCCACGGTCCGTCTTCACCCGGCAGTTGGCTGGCTCGCTTCACCCAAACGGCGAGCCGAGCTTCGTCGAGCAAGTCGTCCTCGTGGATGCCGAGGTGGCGCGTGTCCTTGCTCTTGGACTCGCCAATGTCTGTTTGAAAGTATCCGGTTCACTTCAAGCTGTTTGACTCAAGACTCTTCGGTCTGCTCCTCTTCTTGAATGCGACACAGCATAAATTCATAGACATTCACACAACAAGCGCGCCGCTTTCCCGAGGAGAGCTGTTCGACGGTTCGTGTGACTCGGCGGGTCCGGGTCTCGGGTTGCCTGGCCGATTCGATCCAGCGGATCCAATCGCGACGACCCATGGTCGTGAGGTCGTCCCACAACGTCCTCGCCTCGTGAGAAGCGGCAAGGGCGACCCGGAGATCGGCGGGGACCGTCGGTTCGGGCTCCGGTCCCAAGATAGCGAGTTTCACCGTGTCGCCCGCGTCGGCGCCAGCGCCCTTGAGCATGGCCTTGTTCACACGCAGCCGGTGGCTTCCGGACGCGTTGGGTTCCAGCGCCGCCCGGAAAGGATGACCGTTTATGGTGCCTTCGACCCTGGTCATGCCGCGCGAGGGAAATTGCTTGCCGACCCACTCCGGAACGTCGAGCAGGGTCTGGAAATCGGTCTTCGCCGCCGCCGTCTTGGGATGCTGAAAGAGCTGTGCCTCGAAGCGCAAGACCTCTGGACCGTCGCCATCGGCCTTCGCGATCTGAGGGTTGCCGCCTGCGAGGAGAGCCGGCTTTGCGACCCTGGTTGACTTCTTGGACGTTTTGTTGGCCATTGCGTTCACTCCAACCGATAGACTGATATACATTTAATTATCCTTGATTTTAGGAATCGCACATCGGTAGACTTGCGTGCGTACAGGAAAAATTCATGTTGTTCCGTATTCATAGGGCAGAGCAAATATTTAAGATCGCAAGGGATATCGAACCTGCGCTTGGCTGGCCGCGCTCTGCACGGCGACCCGTAAATCCATACTGCCTCCATGCCCGCTAACAACAAACTACCGCTAGTTCCCTTGCTTTCCATCCGGTGTGATTTATCGTCGATTCGGGCAGCGCGAACCCCTTTTCGGACGGTTTCTCACGCACGACGCGCCCAGGCTTCCATTAGGTCTTTGGGCGAAATCGCCACGTCGAGACCCTGTGCGTCGAACCCCGTGCGTGAAACCCCCACTAAGAGCGTTGAACCGTCTGCTCCCGGAACCCGGCCGAGCTGCCCGGAGAGGGTGGCGAAGTCCCGGCGGTCGAAGGGCCGGCCCTCGCGCCACTTTATCGAGCCTATGAAGTCCACCCGATCCGGCTTCTCTTTCTTGTCCGCACCGACGAGATCCGCCTCAACGTCCCCCCTCCTGTTCCAGTATCCGCCCACGTAGCTGGCTCCTCCGAAGCGTTCGTCGGGGAGGAGCAGCTCCAGCGCCTCCCTGACGAGCGGTTCTATGGCCCGGCCCCGGTATTCCGCCCAATCCCGCCTGACCCTCTCCGCCACCAGCTTTCCTCTCCCCCTCTCTATCTCTTCGAGGCCCGGCTCGACGAAGCGCAGCCAGAACCTAAGGTACGGGTCGGCCACGCGGTAGCGGGTGTCGTTGGAGGAGCGCGAAGAGAGCGGGCGCTCGACGGCCGCCACCCGCTTGCGATCCACAAGGGTCTCCAGCGCGCGGGCGAGCGGCGCCTGGGCGATGCCCGCACGGGAGGCTATGGTGGAGAAGGTTCTCTCCCCCGCTCCGATCGTCCTCAGCACGCTCTTCGCCTGGGCCTCGGTCGGGAACTCGGCGGCGAGCATCCTCTCCCCGCTCACGATGAGCGGCGAGGTCGGGTTCGCGAGTTCCCGGTCGAGAAACTCCCACGGACCTTCCCCCTCCCGCCACGATTGGAGGATCAGGGGAAACCCGCCGGCCACTAGCTGGGCCTCCATCGCGTCCGCCGGCCCCATCCCCGTCATCTTCGCCGTTTCGGCCGGATCGAACGGCTCTATTACCATCTCCTGCGTCGGCCTTCCGTAGAGCGGCCGGTCGTACTGCGTGAGGGCCTCCATCATCGAGATGTCCGAGCCGATCAGGATAAGGAGTACGGGAACCCGGCTGAATGACCTGTCCCAGATCTTCTGCAACACGCCCTCTATGGAGGGATCCCGCTCCGCCAGGTACGGGAACTCGTCGAGCACCACGACGGACGGAGAACCCTCCGTCGCATTCGCCAACAATTCGAGCGCCCCATTCCAGCTATCGAAGGAGAGACCTCCGCGCACCAGGGCCGCCGCCGGCAGGCTCGACTCCCCCACCTCCTCGGCGAAGAGCGCCAGCTCCCTCTCCGGAGGCTGTCTGGAGGCCGCGAAGAAGACGTGCGGCGCCCCGCTCCTGCGCAGGAACTCCTCGACGAGGCGGGACTTGCCCACCCTCCGGCGCCCCCGCATCGAGACGAAGCATCCCCTATCCGTGGAGGCGACCCGCTCCAGTTGCTCCTCCAACCTCCCGAGACCCCGCTCCCTGCCAACGAAGTCCGCCATCCATCCTCCCGTGAAAAACATTCATCCATTAGATGCTAACGTAATAAATACTAACAAAATAGTTAGTAATAAAAAAGTGAGTAAGCGTTGCCAGGAACCTTTTCCCAAAGGGCAAAGAAATTCAGAAGTTGGCAGCGGTGGTCGGCGCTGCGCCTGGATGCGGCTCCGTGGTGCTATCCACGAAGATGACTCTCCGGTTTTCCTGTGCTGCTTATCGAGGGCTGGCCTCTACGTCTACGCGCGCAGGTTGTCCAGATCCTCGGCGGACCAGCCCTCCTCTTCGGCCCATTCGCGCAGCAGGGAATCGACCTGCTCGCTGAACTCGAGCCGCTTGCCGCGCTCGTTCTTTTTGCCGAGCAGGGCGTAGTGGGCGAGATCGTAGGTGTCGGTGCGGATGTAGGCGGTGACCTGTCTGTAGGCCGGGTTGCTCCTCTTGCCGGTTCTTTTCCTGTTGCGCCGCTGGCGAGGCGGGGTTGGGGCCGCGGTGTCCCCGGACTCGTATTCCTCCCCCGCGCCGGAACGGAACAGGTTGCCGTACTTGCTGCATCCCTCCGTCGTATGGCGGAGATTACCGCCTCCCCACTCGCTCGTAGTCCCTCCACCCGAGCCTGGCTCTCGGATCCCTGATCTTGTAGATGGGAATCCCCGCCAGCGCCGCCTTCGGAAACGCCGCCAGCCTCCTTACCTGGGAGTCGAACACGGAGAGTCCCGCTTCCAGCAGACCCTGCCTCGCCTGATCGCCCCCGCTTCGCAGTGAGGGCGAGCAGGCGCCATCGGTTTCTCCGAGGACTTGCTGGCCGACGCCAAGCGTGAAGAACGACATGAGGAGGAGGTTGGGGCCGTGGGCTACGGGAGCTACGCGACGAGAAGCTGCCGGGTGTGCGAGGGTGGGTTGCTCTACACGACACCCGCCAATTCCGCCTCCAGGCCCGAAATCATTACCTGAGGCGAGTGCGGAGGCTCCGGAGAATGCCGGATCTTTGTCTACCCGAGACCGAAGAACTGGCGCGGAGTGTGGCCGCCGAAGAGCAGCGCCGCATAGGTCAACAAGCGTCGTGATACGTCTTCTTGGGCCGTGAGACAGGGGGCGCCCCAGAGGTAAAAGCTCCGTCTGCACGGAGTCCGGGGTGATCCACCGTCACGGAAGAGGAGAACCACGCCACGACTATCTGTACCTCGAGCAGAGGTGCGGTGTCGCCACGGTCATGGTCGGCGTCGCCGCGCGCTCGGGCGAGCGCGCTATGCAGTCGGCGTGCAAGGACGCGCCGATCCTCTCCGAGAGCCACTCCGGGGCTTCACGACCAACGCCGGAGACCGGGGCGACACCTTTCAACACGCTGCGCGACCCCCGCTCCGGTGTGCATCACCGGATCTCGCCGGAGACCTCCGTGAATCCTCACTCGGAACCCTTCACAGACCTCGCTCCGGCGGCCCCGTGGTCGGGCGCAGGGCCGCCGGAGGCCCTCCCCATCTTCTTTCGGGGCATTTCGGATGCCGGACGCCGATTGTCACCCGGCGAGACAGCGGACGGGAATCGCCCCGCGACCTGCCAGATGCTCGTTTTCAGCGAACAAGGAAGGAGATGCGCCGGCAGATGGAACACCCTACGGAACACCCCGCTCTCGACCCGAAGCGCGAGGACCGGATAGCAGGGGAGAAGCACGGCCGCATCGAGGGCGGAGCCCTCACCGACGAAGCGCTCTCCTCCAGCCCTGCCGTGCTTCGGCGTGCCCGGGGTGGTAGCTCCCTCGTTGGTCTGCAGCAGTGGTTCGCCCCGCCGGAGGCCGCCCGCCTCATCGCCTGTGTCCTCGAAGGCGCCGAGGGCGTCCTCGACCCGACCGCCGGTGCCGGAGACCTCCTCGCGGGCTTCCCAAGAGAGCGGCGCTACGGCATCGAGATAGACGCCGACCACGCGAAGAGCGCTCCCTACAACACCATAAACGGCGACGCCCAGAAGGTCGTCCCCATGCTCCGGGCGGCGGGCGTCACCTTCCCGGCCCTCGCCCTGAATCCACCCTTCGGCCTCTCCTGGTCCGACCCGGCGCACGCGGAGGGGCGGGTCAATTCCACCGCGCTCTCTTACCTGTGGGCGCTGGATCTCATCTCCTACTTCGGACAGGGGGCCATGATCTGCGGCGCCGAGCGTCTCTCCCGCGAGGTACTCGCAAGAGACGAGGGTCGCG
>JBOHBL010000716.1:0-10090 GCA_050698295.1 Rubrobacteraceae bacterium
GGTCATAGGCACCGTCCTGGTCGCCGACCAGTCGAACCCCTACGACATCGTGAGCATGATAGGGGCGTCGGCGGCGCTCTCGCTCTCGGACATACCTTTCGACGGACCCATCGGAGCGGTGCGCGTCGGGCGCGACCCGGAGGACGGCGGCTTCATCCTCAACCCGACCTACGAGCAGAGCGCCGAGAGCGACCTCGACCTCGTAGTGGCGGGCGCCAAAGACGCCATCACGATGGTCGAAGCGGGCGCGAACGAGGTCACCGAGGACGTGATGGTGGACGCCCTTCAGACCGCCCACGACGCCATCCGCGTCCAGGCTGAAGCCATCGGGGAGTGGGCCGCGGAACACGGTAAAGAGAAGCAGGAAATAGAAGCGGCGGAAGAGAACCCGTTCCTCGAAGAGATACGTTCCCAACACTACCAGGGCATCAAGGACGGCATCGTCAACACCGACCGCCGCGCCCGCCACGAGGCGCTGGAGAGCATCGAGGAGCAAATCCTCGAAGGTCGCGAGGACGAGGAGGAGATTTCGCGGATAAGATCCGCCTTCTCCGCGCTGGAAAAAGAAGCCTTCCGCGACCTCTACATAAACGACCGCAAGCGCACGGATTTGCGCGCCCTCGACGAGCTTCGTCCGATAGAGGCCGAAGTCCAGGTGATTCCGCGCGTCCACGGCGCCGGGCTCTTCACCCGCGGGGAGACTCAGGTCTTGAGCACGCTCGCGCTCGCCGACCTCGGGCTCGTCCAGAGGCTCGACACTCTGGAGCCGCAGACGACCAAGCGGTACATGCACCACTACAACTTCCCGCCGTATTCGACGGGCGAGACCGCGTTCCTCAGGGGACCGAAGCGGCGTGAGATCGGCCATGGAGCTTTGGCCGAGAGGGCGCTGCTCCCGGTCATACCTTCGGAGGAAGAGTTCCCGTACGCGCTCCGCGTCATCTCCGAAGTGCTCGAGTCGAACGGCTCGTCCTCGATGGCGAGCGTCTGCGGTTCCACGCTCGCGCTCATGGACGGCGGAGTGCCGATCAAGGCTCCCGTGGCCGGCGTGGCGATGGGCCTCGTCAAGGAGGGCGACGATTACGTCATCCTCTCGGACATCCAGGGACTCGAAGACCACCTGGGCGACATGGACTTCAAGGTGGCCGGGACCAGGGACGGCATAACCGCGCTGCAGATGGACATGAAGATCACGGGCGTCTCAGCGGAGCTTTTGAACGAGGCGCTCGGGCAGGCGAGGCAGGGCCGTCTCGAGATCCTGGACATTATGAGAGAGACCATCGCGGAGCCGCGTCCGGAGACATCGGACTACGCGCCCAGGGTCGAGGTGTTGAGGATCCCGACCGACAAGATCGGGCTCGTCATCGGTCCCGGCGGCAAGACGATAAACGGGATGCAGGACGAGTTCGGGGTCTCGATCTCCGTCGAGGACGACGGGACGGTCTACGTCGCGGGCATCGACGGCGTCTCGACCAAGAAGGCGCTCGCGACCATCAACAGCATGACCAAAGACGTCGAGGCCGGGGACATCTACACCGGCAAGGTCGTCAAGACCACCAACTTCGGCGCCTTCGTGGAGCTGACGCCGGGCCGGGACGGACTCATTCACATAAGCCGCCTCGCCCCCGGACGCCAGCGCGTCGAGCGCGTCGAGGACGTGATCAACCAGGGCGACTCGGTGAAGGTGCGCGTCCTCGAAGTGGACAAGCAAAACCGCATCTCGCTCGAGAAACTGGAGGACTAGTGCCCGATCAGAACATCCGAAAGAAGGAGTTTCCGAGCGGGTTGCGGGTCTTCTCCGAACCTCTCGAAGAAGCGACGAGCGTGTCTTTGGGGTTCTGGATCCGGGCCGGCAGCCGCGACGAAAAAGATGAGGTCGCCGGCATCTCCCATCTGATGGAACACATGCTCTTCAAAGGCACCCCGGAGATGAACGCTCTGCAGGTCGCCGAGGCTTTCGAGTCCATCGGCGCCCAGGAAAACGCCGCCACGGGCGAGGAATACACGGTTCTCTACGCGCGGTTCCTCCCGGAGCACCTCGAGCGCGCCCTCGACATCATGAGCGACATGGTACTCAACCCCACGCTCGCGGACCTCGAGAGAGAAAGAGAAGTCATCGTCGAGGAGATCCGGATGTACGAGGACCGGCCCGACCAGATGGCCGACGAATACCTCTCGTCCCTCATCTTCCACGACGACACCCTCGGACGCCCCATCATCGGCTCCGCCGAAACCGTCCGCGGCGTAGATCACGACGTGCTCCGCGACTTCCACTCCTCGACCTACAACGCCGCCAACGTCTTCGTCGTCGGAGCGGGAAAGCTCGACCCGGAGAAGCTCGAGAAGATGGTCGAGGAGAAGCTCGCGGAGTTGCCGGGCGGCGAGTCGTTCGAGCGAAACGCGAACCCCGGCAAACCGGACAGCCGCTTTTTCTACAAGTTCAAGGAGACCGAGCAGTACCACGTCTCCATCGGCTCTCTCGGCATCCCCGCCAAAAGCGAGGACCGCTACGCGATGGCGGCGCTCAACAACGTCCTCGGGGGCGGCATGTCCAGCCGGCTCTTTCAGGAGGTCCGCGAGAAGCGCGGTCTGGCCTACGCGGTCTTCTCCTACCATCAGGGCTACTCCGACACCGGAGCGTCGAAGATGTACGTCGGTTCGACGACGGGCAACGTCGAGGAAGCGGTGAAGGTCATCTCCGAACAGTTGGAGAAGATGCAGACCGAACCCATAACCGGCGAGGAGCTGGAGCGCACGCGGCAGCAGCTGAAAAGCTCGACGTTGCTCGCGCTCGAAAGCACCGCCGCCAGAATGAACAGAATAGGACGCGGCGTCATAAACGGCAGCGAACTTCTCACGCCGGAGGAAATCTCCGAGCGCATAGAGTCCGTGAGCGCCGACGACATCCTGCGTCTCGCGAAGAAGCACCTGAAACTGGAGAATATGCGCCTCTCGGCGGTCGGGCCCAAAGAACTCGACCTCGGTGACGCGCTTGAGCAGCAATTAGCTGTTAGCCGGAAAGCTAATGGCTGAACGTAGAGACGTAGCTACGTCTCTGCAAACAAAAGGAGGTACTTAGAGACTTTGTTAGATCAAAATACCTTGCAGGTCATCCCCCTCGGTGGACTCGGGGAGATCGGCAAGAACATGACGGCCGCGCGCCAGGGGAGCGGCATGATCCTGGTGGATTGCGGCATGGCGTTTCCTGATGAGGAGATGCCGGGCATAGACCTTGTGCTGCCGGATTTCACGTTTCTTAGAGAACACGCGGCCGAGCTTCGCGGCATCGTGCTGACCCACGGCCACGAGGACCATGTGGGCGCGATCCCGTACGTGCTTCGGGAGTTCAACGTGCCCGTGTACGGCTCTCGCCTCACGCTCGGGCTCGTGCGGAGCAAGTTGCGGGAGTTCGGGATCAAAAACGCCGACTTGCGCGAAGTGAAGGACGGCGAGCGCATCGACCGCGGAGGCTTCAACATCGAGTTCATCCACGTGAACCACTCGATACCGGGCGCCGCCGCGATAGCCCTCCGCGCGAACGCCGGCCTCATAGTCTTTTCCGGCGACTACAAGGTGGACTACACGCCCATAGACGGGCCGCCGACCGACCTCGGGCGCTTCGCCGAACTCGGCAACGAGGGCGTCCTCGCGTATTTCGGCGACTCGACGAACAGCGAGCGCCCCGGGTACGTCCCCTCCGAGAGGACCGTGGGCGAGACCTTGAACAAGGTCTTCGATAAGGCGAAGGGCAGGATCATCGTCGCCTCTTTCGCCTCGCACCTCCACCGCGTCCAGCAGGTCGTCGAGGCCGCTAAAAGGCATGACCGCCTCGTCGGCCTCTCGGGTCGCTCGATGGTCCGAAACGTCGGCATCGCCCGCGAACTCGGCTACCTCGATTTGCCCGAGTCGATGATCGTGGACCAAAGAGATGTGAACAAGGTCCCCGACAAAGACATCGTCGTCCTCACGACAGGCTCCCAGGGCGAGCCTCTGGCCGCGCTCTCGCGCATCGCCGCGGGCACCCACCGCTCCATCGAGGTCGGGGACAACGACACGGTCGTGATCGCCGCCCACCCCATCCCCGGCAACGAACGCGGCGTCGCCCGCACGATAGACAACCTGATGAAACAGGGCGCCGAGGTCGTCTACAGCCCGCTCGTTCCGGTCCACGTCTCCGGCCACGCCGCCCAGGAAGAACAGAAACTCATCCTCTCGCTCCTCAAGCCGCGTTACCTGGTTCCCGTCCACGGCGAGTTCCGGATGCTCAAGCACCACGCCGAGACCGCGATGAGCATGGGGATATCCTCGGAGAACATCTTCATCCTCGAAAACGGCGCCGTCGTCGAGTTCAGGGGCGACAGCGCCAGACGCCTCGACAACGTCGCCTCCGGGATGTTCCTCGTGGATGGCGGCGGTCTCGCCGACACCTCGGACTCCATAATGCGCGAACGCCAGCAACTCTCCGCAGACGGCATGTTCGTCGTCATCGCCCGCATAGACGCCCGAACCGGCGCGCTGCTCGGCGAACCCGACGTCATATCGCGCGGCTTTATGGACCCGCAAACCGCCAACGGCCTCATGGACGGCTCCGTGGAGACCGTCACGAAGACCCTCCAGCGCACCGCGAAGCGCAACGTCACCGACTGGGGACAACTCAAAAACGAGATCCGTCGCGACCTCTCGAGCTTCCTCTCCCAAAAGACCCGCAAGCGCCCGATCATCCTTCCACTAATAGTCGAGGTTTAAGGTTTAGGGGTCTACCATATGTTGTGGTTGACGTTGAATCACAGGCTTATGCGATAGACTAGCGGCATGGCTACGAAGAAACGCGCGCCGGCGAAGAGCGGGAAGCGGGGCTCGGGCGCGAAGAAGCGCGGTTCGAGGGGGAATGAAGGGGGGTTCTTCGCCTCTCTTCGGGGGATCTTCGAGGGTGGTCCTCCGCGCGAGTTGTTTGGGGTTTTGCTCCTTGCCGCGGGGCTTTTCTTCACGGCGGCTTTCGCGAGTGGGGCGGGGGCTTTTCTGGGGGAGGCGGGGCGTTTCGCGGTGACGCGGTTGTTTGGGGTTGCGGGGTTCGCGCTCGCGCCGATCTCGATGGTCGTCGGCGTTTTGCTTCTGATGGGAGCTTTGCCGATCCGACGGGTTTTGGGAGCGGCTCTCGTCTTTCTTGCCTTCGCGGCGACGTTCGCGGCTAGGCTGCCGGAGCGGGGGCGGTTCGCGAGCGAGCTGTATTCCGAGGCCGGCGGCGTCGTCGGGAGCGGTATCTACGGCGCGGTGCATCTCGTCGCCGGGGTCATCGGGGCCGTTATAGTGGTTGGGCTGCTCTACGCGGTTGGGCTCTCACTGCTCACAGGCGTGACTTTCAAAGCCGTCTTCGAGTCCGCCCAAAGTGGGTTCGAATCGCTGAAGGGCCGTCTCGGGGAGAGGAAAAAGGACCGGCGCGGGGCTTCCCGCGAGAAATCGTCTCAACCGCGGGGCGTCGAGGACCTGTACGCCGAACTCGAGGACGGCCTGGTGGTCTCCGGAAAAGAGAAGAGAGCCGACCCGGTCTGCGAAGACGAGTTCGAGGTGGTTTTGCCGAAGCAGCGGGAGGGGGGGCTCCCGAGGGAGCGGGAGGTCGTTTCCGGGGAGTACACGCCGCCGCCGTTTTCCCTTCTCGGTCGGGGGAGCGGCAGTCCCGGGCACGACGCCGAGGAGACCAGCCGCCGGCTGACGCAGGCGCTCGCCGATCTCGGGGTCGAGGCGACGGTGGCGCGGGCGGTCGTGGGGCCTCGGGTGACGCGCTACGAGCTTCGGCTCGGGAGCGGGGTGAAAGTCGGCAAGGTCAGCAATTTGCGGCAGGACATAGCTTATGCGCTCGCCGCGACGGAGGTTCGCATCCTCGCCCCGATACCCGGCAAGAGCGCCGTGGGGGTCGAGGTCCCGAACACCCGTCCGGCGAAGGTCACGCTCGGCGACATCTTCGAGGACTACCCGGAGGCCGAGGACTGGGCGCTGCCCGTCGGGCTTGGAAAAGACATCTCCGGTCGCGCCGTCTTCATGAACCTGGCCGAGATGCCGCACCTGCTCGTGGCCGGCACCACCGGGAGCGGAAAGAGCGTCATGCTCAACGCCCTTTTGACCTCGCTCCTTCTCACCACCGACCCGCGTCGGGTGAAGATGGTCCTCATCGACCCCAAGAGGGTGGAGATGACTCCGTTCGCCAGGATACCGCACCTCATCACCCCGGTCGTCACGGACGTGAAAAAAGCGGCGAACGCGCTCGGGTGGGCGGTCTCGGAGATGGAGCGGAGGTATGAGGTGCTGGAGAAGATGGGGGTTCGTTCGCTCGACGGCTACAACGAGCGGGCCGAGACTCCGATGCCCTACGTCGTCATCGTCATAGACGAGCTGGCGGACCTCATGATGACCGCCGCGTCAAAAGTCGAGGACGCCGTTATAAGGATCGCCCAGAAAGCTCGCGCGGTCGGAATACACCTTGTTGTGGCGACGCAGAGGCCGAGCGTGGACGTCATAACGGGAATGATCAAGGCCAATGTGCCGAGCCGGATCGCTTTTGCGGTATCGAGTCAGGTGGACTCGCGCGTGATCCTGGACTCTCCGGGGGCGGAGGCGCTTCTCGGGATGGGCGACATGCTCTTCAAGCCGGTCTCCGCCTCGCGTCCGTCGCGGATTCAGGGGGCTTTCATCGGCGAGGGCGAGGTCGAGAAGGTCGTTGCGGCGACGGTGGAGGCGAGCAAGGGGAACGTCCGGGCGGAGTTTATCGAAGAGGTCGTCGAGCCGAAGAACGAAAAAGAGGAGACGGGGGAGCCCGACGACGAGTTGTTGCCCGAGGCGGCGAGCTTCGTGGTTTCGACCCAGCAGGCGAGCGTGAGCGCGGTGCAGAGGCGTTTTAGGGTCGGCTACTCCCGTGCCGGCAGGATCATCGACGCTCTGGAGAGGAAGGGCGTCGTCGGCCCGTACGAGGGGTCCAAGAGCCGCTCGGTGGTGGCGACGGATATCGATCTCGCCTCGATCTTCGACTGGAACGGAGGGGAGGAGGCGCGAATCGACGAATCGGAGGTCGGAGAGGATGAACCTCGGGGTGGTTGGTGATACGCTTTAAGGCGCGATGGAAGAGGAGCGTTCACACCTCAACGGAAATTCCGATGATTCGGCCAAAATAGGCGGGATCCTGGAGAGGGCCAGGAAAGAGCGCGGCCTGAGCCTGCAGGACGTCGAGCAGGCGACCAAGATCCGCAAGCGGTACCTCGACGGCCTCGAACGGGAGGACTACGGCGTCCTGCCCGACTCGGTCTACGCGCAGGGTTTCCTCAAGACCTACGCCAACTACCTCGGTCTCGACGGAGAGGAGCTCTCCCGCGACCTCAAGCGCAGGCGCGGGCGCAGGCGCGACCAGCGCCAGTTCGACGTCGGCGAGATCAAAAAGAGCGGCTTCGAGCGGCCCGTGCTGAGTCCCGGCGGCCTCTCGCAGGCGCAGGGGCGCAGGATCTCCCCCGCGACCCTGCTCACGCTCGTGATCGCCGTCGTCGCTCTCGGCGCCGTCATAAGCGCCCTCTATTACATCGGACGCGATACCCAAACTGTCGATTCCAGCCCACCTCCCGCCGCCGAACAGGAGCCTCCCGGCGATGAAGGGGTCGCGCAAGAACCTGAGAGCGACGCCGAAAGCGATGCCGCCGAAGAAAACCCCCCCGAGGAGGCCGGAGAAGAAGAACCCGCCGCCGAAGAACCCGCCGCCGAAGAGCCTCCAGCCGACCCCGAGTCGCTGGCCGTCACCGTCAGCGTCGAGGGCGCGGAGTCCTGGATCAGCGTCAGCGCCGACGGGTCGGTCGCCTACTCCCAGATAGCGCAGCCCGGGTTCTCGGAGACCTTCGAGGCACAGAACGACATCCTCCTCTCCACCGGGAACGCCGGGGCCGTAGAGGTCGAGGTCAACGGGCAGGACCTCGGGGTCCTCGGCGAGAGCGGCGAAGTCCTCGACCGGAGCTTCACCCTCAAAGACGCGAGCTAAGCATCTCCAACTTGAATATGAGAGAAGATGTCCTGGGGGCGCGGGCATCCTGCCCGCATCAAACCCAGCCCGCAGATATTTAGAGCTCGCGCTGCGCGCAGTCCCCTCTTGGGAGCGCGACGCCGCGCCGTTATAATTCACCCGGATAAGCAAAGTCGCGCATACCGGCTCCACTTGCAGGGAGCCGTTTTTGGAGGAAGCCCCATGGATGACAGCAACCGCAACAAGGCCATCGAAGACGCCTTTTCCCAGATAGAGAAAAAGTTCGGAAAGGGTTCGATCATGCGGATGGGCGACCGCGCTCGCCAGAAAGTAGCCTCGATCTCCACCGGCGCCCTGGCCCTCGACCTCGCCCTCGGCGTCGGAGGCGTCCCCCGAGGCCGCATCGTCGAGATATACGGCCCCGAATCGAGCGGCAAAACCACCCTCGCCCTCCACGTTATCGCCGAAGCCCAGAAAAACGGCGGCCTCGCCGCCTTCATCGACGCCGAGCACGCCCTCGACCCAACCTACGCCGAAGCCATTGGCGTGGACCTCGAAAACCTCTACTTCTCCCAGCCGGACAACGGAGAGCAAGCCCTCGAAATAGCCGATACCCTCGTCCGCTCCGGCGCGATGGACGTGATCGTCATCGATTCCGTAGCCGCCCTCGTCCCTAGAGCTGAGATCGAAGGCGAGATGGGGGACTCTCACGTCGGACTCCAGGCTCGCTTGATGAGCCAGGCGCTGAGGAAGTTGTCGGGGTCTTTGAGTCGTTCGGGCACGACGGCCATCTTCATAAACCAGCTCAGGGAGAAGATCGGGGTCATGTTTGGCTCGCCCGAAACGACGCCGGGGGGGCGGGCGCTGAAGTTCTACTCCAGCGTGCGGTTGGATATAAGGCGCATCGGGGCTCTCAAGGTCGGCAACGACACGGTGGGCAACCAGACGAAGGTGACGGTTCGCAAGAACAAGGTCGCGCCGCCGTTCAAGGTAGTGGAGTTCGACATCATGTACGGGGAGGGGATCTCGAAAGAGGGGAGCCTCCTCGATCTCGGCATCGAGAATGAGGTCATCAGGAAGAGCGGGGCGTGGTTCGCCTACGGCGACGAGAGGATCGGTCAGGGCCGGGAGAACGCCAAGAAGTTCCTCAAGGACAACGACGAAGTCCGCGAAAAGGTCATCGCCGAGATTTACGAGAAGCTCGGTTTGACCGAGGAGGACGTGTCGGAGGACGGCATCGAGGTCTCCGAGCGGCCGGAAACCGAGCCGGTCGTGTAGGGCCCCGTGCCGGAGATCACGGGCGTCCGCGAGCGCCGGGGGAGGGCCAGAGTCTTCGTCGACGGCGAGTTCTGGGCGGAGATAGACGCTAACGTGGCCTCCGAGCGCGGTCTCGTCGAGGGGGCCGCGCCCTCCTCCGAGGAACTCGAAGAAGCTCGCGTCGAGGGAGAGAAGGCGCTCGCGATGAGCCGCGCCCTGAACCTGATCGGCTACCGCCCTCGCTCGGAGAAGGAGGTTCGGGAACGTCTCGGGCGGTATGGACACGTCGATGAAACAGTCGAAGCCGTCGTCTTTCGATTGGCCGAACTGGGCTACCTCGACGACGCGGAGTTCGCTCGCGGGATGGCCCGCGAGAAGGCCGGGAAGTACGGTCCGCGGCGGGTTGCGATGGAGTTGAGAAAGTCCGGAGTGGGGGAGGAGGTCTCTCGGGAGGCCGTTGAGGAGGAATTCTCTGATAGATCCGAGATGGAGGACGCTCGCGAGGCGGCTTCGCGGCGTTATAATACCGGGGAGAAGTCCGACGCGGTTGCGCGTCGGGTCTACGGCTTTCTGGCGCGTCGGGGGTACTCGACGGACGTTTGCGCGGAGGTGGCGCGGGAGCATCGTTAAGCACCTTCAGGACGCGGCACGACTGCCGGTTTGACGAGAGATATCAACCCGGTCGCCGCGGATGACAGCTCGCGGCGGACCCGCTGGAGGAAAACCTGTGAATGTTCTGTTATTGGTCCTGGGGCTGGCCGTCGGACTCGGCGTCGGCGCGGCCGCGGGCTATTTCATCTGCAAGTCGCGCACCGCCTCGAGCCTCGCCGAGGCGCGCTC
>JBOHBL010000717.1:0-12307 GCA_050698295.1 Rubrobacteraceae bacterium
CCGTTGGAGGAGACGACCTCGTAGCCCGTGCGCTCGTCCTTCACGTCGTTGTAGCGCATCCCCATGAAGCGCTTGATCGAGTAAATCGTCCGATCCGGGTTCGTCACCGCCTGACGACGCGCCAACTGCCCGACCAGCCGCTCCCCGCTCTTCCTGTCGAACGCCACCACCGAGGGAGTCGTCCTCTCCCCCTCCGAGTTCGTGATGACGACCGGCTCGCCACCCTCCAGAACAGCAACGCAACTGTTCGTCGTGCCGAGGTCTATCCCGATGCTCTTCGCCATATGACTTCCCTTCTGAAAGATAAACGCGATCTCAAGTGGACCGAGTATAAAATCTAAGCGTGAGACCTTCAAGGTTTTATAGCTGTTAGCGATTAGCCATTAGCGATTAGCTTCTCGCGTTTCGGGTGGAGCGTGGTCTCGGAGCCGCGGAGTGTTCTTGCTAATTGCCAAAAGCTAACTGCTAACAGCCAAATACGGTAGGATACGGTTTCACGGAATCGAGGTTATGGAGGATTTCGGCGGCTTGGACGAGACTATTTTGCTGGTTGACGATGATGCGGCTCTTTTGGAGGTCACATCCATTGTGTTGTCGTCGGAGGGGTATCGGGTATTGACGGCGGAGGACGGGATCGAGGCGCTCAAGGTGATCGGGCGGGAGAAGCTCGACCTCGTCGTGCTCGATGTGATGATGCCGAAGTTGAGCGGGTTCGAGGTTCTCAAGAAAATTCGGGAGAGCAGCGACGTTCCGGTGGTGTTGCTCACGGCGAAGAGCCAGTCGGTGGACAAGGTCGTGGGGCTCGAGCTTGGGGCCGATGATTACATCACCAAGCCCTTCGACACCAAAGAGGTGCTTGCGAGGATCAAAGCCATCTTGAGGAGGTTCGGGCGGCAGGACGGGGAGAGACGAGAAGGGACCGTCAGGATCGGGCCCATCGAATTGGATCCCGGCGGGTACACCGTCAGCCGCGACGGGGAGCAACTCGACCTCACGCCGACGGAGTTCAGGATCCTCGCTCTGCTGTTCCGAAGGCCGGGGCAGGCGTTCACGAGAGCGCAGATATCCGAGGCGGTCTCGACCAGCTCGCATTATCTGGAGAGCCGCTACATAGACGTGCACATAAGCAGGCTCCGGGCAAAAGTCGAGCGCGACCCATCCAAGCCGGAGATCATCCAGACCGTCCCGAGCGTCGGATACCGGGCCGCCCGTCCGGGACGGTGAAGCGACCGGGGAGATGGAGGGCAAGCTGTTGCCGACGCTGGGATTCAAAGGGCGAGTGTTCATCGCGCTCGTGGGGATCTCATCGGTCGCGAGCCTCGTCATCGGGGTCGTCCTCTACTACTTCGCCCAAGACAGGCTCATAACCGCCGAGAACAACCTCCTCATCCAGCGTTCGAGGACCGCCAACGCGGGAGCCGGAGCGTTTCTGGAGGGCTTGCGAAGCCCCGACGACCAGGAGCTTCCGGCGCCGGATTCTTACGCGGAGGAACTGGTCAGGGTCGTCGCGGACCCGACGGGGCTCGGCGTGGTCTACGTTGGGCCGGAGGGGGTCCCGCTGGCGGCGCGCGACGGAGCCGGGGAATCCGCCCCGCCCGAGAGGGCTCTCGAACAACTCGGCCTCCCCGAAGGGGTTGTGGAGCGATCTCAGGAATCCGGGGGGGATGGGAGGCTCGTCAGGGGCTCGGACTCTTACGCCACCGTCTGGCCGCTCGCCGCCTCCGACGGCGAACCCAGGGGGGTGATGGTCTACGACGCGCCGCAGGAGGAGTTGGAGGAGACGCTCGTTTATCTGCGATTCGGGGTGCTTGGCGCGATCCTGACCAGCGTCGTTTTGGGAAGCGTGGCGAGCCTGATCATGACGCGCCGGATCACACGCCCGTTGGCCGAGACGCGCGACGCCACCATCCGCATAGCCTCGGGGGATTACGGGACGCCGGTGCCGGTGACGAGCCGCGACGAGTTGGGCGGGCTCGCGAGAGCGGTCAACTACATGGCGCAGGAAATAGAACACTACGTCGGGGAGATACAGGAGCAAAAAAAGAGGCTCGAAGCCGTCCTCGAAGCCTCGCCGGAAGCCCTCGTCGCCACCGACTCCCAGGAGCGCGTCACGATGGCCAACCCGGCGGCCGAGAAGATCCTCGGCGTCCACGCCCGCGAACAGGGCAAGACGCTCGAAGAACTCGGCGTCCACGAAGAGGTGATAGGGTGCGCCCGCAAAGCCGCCTCCGAAGGCTTCGCCGTCGAGGAGGTTCAGGTCAAAGACAACATCTACTGGGCCTACGCGGCGCGGATGGGCGGAGACACCGCCGAGGTGGACCTCAACGGCTCCGCCCCGGAGAGCCCCGGCATCATCCTCGCCGTCAGAGACATCACCGAACACCGCTCCCTCGAACGCTCGAAGACCGCTTTCCTCTCGGACGTGTCGCACGAGCTACGCACACCGCTCACGACCATACAGAGCGCGGTGAGTTTGCTGGAGCGAGCGCGGGAGAGGTTGGATCCGCTGGAGCACCGGGCGCTGGAGCTGGCCGAAGGAGAACTCGCGCGCCTCCGGGGGATGGTCGAAGAGCTTTTGACTCTGGCGCAGATGGACTCCTGGCAGTACTCGCTCAAGCTGGAGACCACGGACTTATCCAGGATCCTGGAGAACGCCGTCGAGTCCTGCGAGGCGAAGGCCAAACGGTTCGGTATCGAAATAAACATCTACGACGCCGCCCGCCAGTGCACCTGCGACGCCGAGAAGCTCTACCAGGTCTTTTTGAACCTCATAGACAACGCCGTCAAGTACTCCCAGTCCGGCGCGCGGGTGGACATCACGGTCGGCGAGGACGAGAAGAACCACATCGTCCGCATAAAAGACACCGGGATGGGCATACCGGAGGAAGACCTCCCGCACCTCTTCGAGCGTTTTTACCGGGTGGACAAGAATCGGTCCCGTTCGACCGGAGGCAGCGGGCTCGGGCTCGCCATCAGCAAGCAGATAGTCGAGATGCACGGGGGCAGGATCTCCGTGGACAGCGAACCCGACGTGGGCTCCACGTTCACCGTCCGGCTCCCGAAAGTCCCGCAACACTCGGTCAAGTATGTGGTTTAGACCGCTCGTCATAGTCACCCTCGCGCTGCTCCTGTTCGGGTGCGGAAGGGTGGAGGAAATCACCATCGAGCCTCTCCCCGCCGGAGACAGGGGGTCCTCCGAACTCGGTCCCGGCGTCCGTCCCCTGAGTTACGGACCCGGATACAAAAGCTCGCCGGTCTGGGGGCCGGCCGGAGAGCGGATCTCCTTCACCGTGGACGGATACGTCGTGGACAAGCTCGCCACGAGCGCCCAGGACACCACGAAGTGGACCGCGCGAGACTTCGGGGCGCGGGACATCGAAGCAAACTCCGGGCAAAGCATGTTCGTGCTGGGCGAAGAAGACGATCAGGACATCCCGAGAACGAGTCCCCTCTACGTGGCGCTTCCCCCGGAGAACACCCCCACCGTCACCGAAATCGCCCGGAACGTCCTCGCCGCCGAACCCGTCGGCGACGGGGAAGCTCTGGTCGCCGCCATCCAGAGCGGCCCGGAGGAAAGCTCCCTGGCCCTCGTCCGGAGCGGCGGCATGGACCGGATTTACGGAGATGCCATCGAAGGGAGCGCCGTCGCGTTCTCGCTCTCCCCGGATCGCCGTCGGGCCGCTCTCGCCGTCGTTCCGCCGGGGGAAGACTCCGCCTCCGAGCTGTGGATATTCGACCTGACCGAAGGCTCCGCTCGAGAGCTGCTCCGCCTCGAAGAAGACCTCCAGATGTTCGGTCCCCCGCAGTGGACGGAACGCGGCATCTACTACGTGGCCGGGGCCGAGGAAGGCGAGGAAGACTCCGCCGCCGCCGCGCTCTACGAGCTCTATCGCGTCCCCGAAGGCTCGAACCGTCCCGAGCCCGCGCCCGGAGTCGGCGGCGACTTCGCGGCTTCGAGCATACAGGTCTCGCCGGGCGGGATGAAGCTCGCGATCCTCGGCCGGCTCCACGCCAACTCCCCGACCGACCTCCACATCCTCGACCTCGAAACCGAGATTCTCAAAGGCGCGACCGGCAACGAAGACATGGAGATCAAAAACGGCTCCAGAGACCTTGCCTGGGCGCCCGACGGCGAAAGCGTCGTCATCATCGCCAGGGCCGCCTTCTCGAACCCGAGGGTGCGGGCCGCCTCCGCCGACACCCTCCTCGAAGAGTTCTACAACCTCTACGAAGTCCCCGTCGGAGCGAGCGAATGAGAAGCGTAGCGCCCTGGCTCCTCGGTTCTCTCCTGGCGTTCCTGGCGACTTCGGCGGCTTTCCTGACTCTGGCGAACCTGGGCTCCGAGCCCTCGGAGGTCAGGCTGGAACCCAGAGAGCCGCCCCCGAGGTCCGACTCGCCGCTGGAACTCCTCCTCGACGCGAACCATCTCGACTCCTTGAGCGCGGGTCCGGGTCAAGTAATGACCCTGAGAGCGACAAACGGGGGCGACGATGGCCTCTCG
Organism: Rubrobacteraceae bacterium; assembly: GCA_050698295.1. Classification (GTDB taxonomy): domain Bacteria; phylum Actinomycetota; class Rubrobacteria; order Rubrobacterales; family Rubrobacteraceae; genus JACCWD01. Next base: position 4,502 of record JBOHBL010000717.1, read on the forward strand.
GACGTGAGCCTTACCGTCGAGGTCTCCTCGGAGGACACGACCCTCCTGGAGACCCGCAGACAGAGAAAGACCATAGAGGAGATCAAACCCGGAGAATCCGCGGAGATACCTTTTGAACTGGACCTCTCGCCCCCGGATACCGCGAGCGACCTGGAACTGGAGACACCGCGCGCCATCATCGAGGTCCGGGCCACGACTCCCTCGGGAGTCTCGACGGTCAGGACCGCGGTCCTGCCCCTCTGAATTCCGCGGTCGAATTCTCCACGCTGGTGAACGCCCCCGGAGCGGGAGCGCGCCTTCCGAGACTCGGCAACCTGACGCGCCCGAGAAGCCCTTTGGCAAGCTCCCCGACCTCCACGGCGTTGCCGAGGTCGATGCAGACGAGGGTGTACGGCTTGCCCCGCAGCCAACCACTGCGAACCGGACGCCAGCCACTCTCCAGCAACAGGCTCGTGGGCACGTGCCGGGAGACGCCGAGGTCGCTGGCTATCGCCTCGACTTTTCCAACCCCCCTCCCCTTCAGGTCCCGAAGCATCCTCACCAGCAGACGCCTGCAGGTCCGCGCGTCTCCCTCCACGTAGGCGAGCAGTATGCCATCTCTCTCCAGTGGCCCGACGGGGTCGACGGGGTATTCCTCCGCGCGCGAAAGTTCGCTCCTGGGGCCGTAGACCAGGAAGCCGAGCACGTCGTCGCCGCGCCTGACGAAGAGTCCGGCGCTCCCGGAGTTTTCGCGCAGGCTTCGGACGCATTCTTCGGCGGAACGCGAGCCGCCGGTCCAGTAAAGGATCACGGCTTCGAGGCCGGGGATCCCATCCACGTCCGCAGGCGTTATCTCCGCGACCGTGGGCACGAACGAAGGCGCTTTCAACCTGGAAGCCTTACTCTTCACCGCCGTCCTCGCCGCCTCGCGTCTCCGCGGGACCGTCCATGCGAGCCCGAAGACGCTCGCGCGTCTCCCTCACCTTCCGACGCAACTCCTCGGAGCGGCTGGTCTCTACATCGTCCTCGGCCTCCGGAGCTTCGCGGGAAACGTCCCTCAAAACGGGCCGGGAAGCAGGCCCCGTCTCCGCCGGAGGTTCGGGAGAAAAGGTCTCTCCGGGAGCGGGCGACGAGCTTTCTTGGGCGGAGGACGCGCGCTCGCGCATCCTCTCCCGCGCGTCGAAGTACCTCTCGCGCCCCCTTTGGCGCGCCTCGCCCGCCCGGTTCATAACCGAACCGCGCGTTTCCCTGCCGCTCCTGGGAGCCAGAAGGATACCGGCCAGGATGCCCGTGAGGCCGCCCAATACAAAACTCTGCAAACGTCGCTTGTCCAGCACCCTGCGCAACCTCCTTGCGTCTCCGGAAAAAGTTCCACGACGCGCCTTTCCGTCTATTTTAACCCCTCCGGTAGCCGGGGTCGGATTTCAGGTCGGAAATCCGGAACTCGCCGGTGTCGCTCGTCCCGCCCGCGCCGAGGAGGAGGGAGGGACGTTTCTCGGCCCGCTCGGCGATGCCGGAGACGCGGTTCGCCACGATCTCCACCGCCGCGTCCGAGCTGTTCTCGACGGCGAGGTTCTCCACCGTCTGGACCCCGGCCCGACGCGCGCTCTCCACGATGTAGTCGTGGATCTTGCGTATCTCGGCGAAGTGCGAGATGTACTCCTCCGCCGGTCGCCGCATCGACGTTCCCAAAGCCCGAATGTAGAACCGCGAACGATGCGAAGCCTCGTCCGAGAGATAAACCACTATCGAACACACGTTCGGATGGTCGCGGTAGCGTCCCAAAATCACCTCCGGCACGAGATGCACACCCTCGATCACGAGGTTCGTGCCCTCCTTGAGGCCGCGGTCCACGATCGCCTCGACCCCGACCGCCACCTGAGACGCCTGAACCCGAAAGCCGTACAGCGTCGTCTCCTCCTCGTCGACCGGGATGCGGATGTCCTCCGGGGTGATGGCGAAGGAGCTCCTGTGGAGGGCGGGGACGAGGTCCGGGCTGATGGCGTGCCGAAGGACCTCCCGGATCGAATCCGTGCTGATGACGCTCTGGATGTTCAGCCGGCGAGCGACGTCCGCGGCCAGGGTGCTCGTCCCGATGCCCGTCGCCCCGCCGATGAGGATCACGATGGGCTCGGTCGACTCGCGCAGGATCCGCCACTTATCCAGCCTCCCGACGACGATGGCGTCCTTGCGGACGAGCTTGTCCCGAACGCGGGCGAGGACTTCCTCCTCCTCGACGGTGAAGATCTCCTCGGCGACGAGCTCAGCCCGGACCTCGCCCGCGATCTGATGCGCCAGTTCCAGCTTCGCGCCGGCCTGAGAGAGGGTCTGCGCCAGGATGCCGCGCGAGAACGGCGTCTGACGTTCCCCCTTGACTATGACGATCTCCCGCTCTTCCATACCATCCTCCCGGGAGCCCTAGTCGCCGAGGATACGCAGACCCTCGTACTTCCTCCCCCGCCTCTTCTTCACCCGATAGAAAAAGAACAAAACGAAAGCCGCGAAAACCGCCGTCAAAAACGGCACGAAGACCGCGACCGCCCCCCCGACGAACGAAACCAAATCCTCGAACCCGCTCAGAGAATTCTGCGAGACGCCCGCCGAAGAGGCGCTGCCCGACGGACGCAGCATCACCTTCAAAACCGCCACCACACCCGCGATGACGCCGCCCGCGACGAGCTCCGGGGCGGCGGATGCATACAGACCAGCCCCCGTCGCCGCCGCGAAGAGGATTGCTCCGGAGATGACGCGAAGCGGGATCATCGCCAGATTCACGCCCCTTTGAATCGACGACACCTTGTCCAGCCCGCCCTCGACGAGAGCGAGTACGAACAAAGCGGCAAGAACGACGGGATCGGCGATGAGACCAAAGGGCAGAGCGATCTCGAAGAGACCAAACAGGGCGAACAGTCCCGCCACCGCGAGCGGCAAAAACGCTCTCAAGCCCGCCACCGAAGCGAGGCCGACCCCGATCCCGATCAAAAGCACTGTCTCCATCCGGCTATTATAACCGGACGACCCGAGAGAAAACCGCCTACCGGTTCCGTTCCTCCGGCGACCAGTCGGGGAGAGCCTTGCCCGCCTTCACGTGATGAGAACCGGGGGTCTCGCGGATCAGGACGTAGATGTATTCGACGGGAGAGCCTATCGTCTCGTGGACGACGCGCGTTATCCCCTCGGCCATAGCCTGCTTCTCTTCCTCGGTTCGCCCCTCGCGAATGTCGCATTGAATTACGGGCATGAAGTCCTCCTCTCTCGCCGACCGTCCCCATTGTAGAGACGCGCCGGCGGCGCGTCTCCGCCGAACCGCCACGCCCTCTGCGCTATACTCCCGTTTCCAGAACCGGGAACATCGAAAAGAACTGAGGTTTACATGTCGCAAGCGGTCTCGATGGAGAAGATAGTTTCGTTTTGCAAGAGGCGGGGCTTCATCTACCAGAGCTCGGAGATCTACGGCGGCATCCGCTCCTCCTACGATTACGGCCCCCTCGGCGTCGAGATGAAACGGAACATCAAGGACGAGTGGTGGCGAAACACCGTCCACATGCGAGACGACGTCGTCGGTCTCGACGCGGCGATAATAATGCACCCGAGGGTGTGGGAAGCATCGGGCCACGTCGGAACCTTCAACGATATGCTCGTCGAAAGCCGGACGAGCGGGAAAAGGTATCGCGCGGATCACCTCATAGAAGACGCCACCGACATCGACGCCGAAGGTCTTTCGGCTGAAGAGATGACGAAAATAATCCGCGAAGACGACCGGATCAAAGACCCCGCCGACGGTGGCCGCGACTTCACCGAGGTCCGTCCTTTCAACCTCATGTTCGAGACGTACACCGGCCCGGTCAAGAGCGCGGAGAACATCGCGTATTTGCGACCTGAAACGGCGCAAGGCATCTTCACCAACTTCAAGAATGTCCTCGACACCAGCCGGGTGAAGGTGCCGTTCGGCATAGCTCAGATCGGCAAGTCTTTCCGCAACGAAATAACGCCCGGCAACTTCATCTTCCGCACCCGCGAGTTCGAGCAGATGGAGATGGAGTTCTTCGTCGAACCCGGCACGGACGAGGAGTGGCACGAGTACTGGACCGAAGCCCGCTGGAACTGGTACATCTCCCTCGGCCTCGACGAGAGTAACCTCCGTCGCTACGAACACCCGAAGGAGAAACTCTCTCACTATTCCAAGCGCACCGTGGACGTGGAATACAACTTCCCGTTCGCCGGGTGGTCGGAACTCGAAGGCGTCGCCAACCGCACCGACTACGACCTGAAACAACACGCCGAGTTCTCCGGCCAGCGTCTCGAATACTTCGACCAGCCGAGCAACCGCAGCTACGTCCCCTACGTCATCGAGCCCGCGGGCGGCCCGGATAGGATGATGCTCGCTTTTCTGGTCGATGCTTACACCGAAGAAGAAGTCGAAGGCGAGAGCAGAGTGGTGTTGAAACTCCACCCGCGCCTCGCTCCCATAAAAGCGGCGGTCTTCCCGCTCTCCAAAAAGGAACCCGTCTCAACCGTGGCGAAGGAACTCTACGACGATTTGAAGGGCGACTACCGCATCTTCTACGACGACGGAGGCTCGATAGGCCGACGTTACAGGCGACAGGATGAAGCGGGAACTCCCTTCTGCGTCACGGTGGACTTCGACACGATGGACGACAAGAAGGTGACCATCCGGGACCGGGACACGATGGAGCAGGAGAGAGTGCCCATCAAAGCGGTGCGCGAACGCCTCAAGGACCTCATCTCGAGCTAAACGGCTTTGATCCGGAGCCGCTCCGGTTCTTCCTCCGCCGGAGCGGGAAGATCCAGAGGCTCGCGTCCCGGCGTGATGCTGCCGAGCACGACCGCCCGTCTCGCTCCGGTGCGGGAAGGTCGGGCGCCCGCCAGGCCATGCGCGGTAAGGAACCCGAGGACGGCGAAGGCGTATGCCTCCTTTGCCCCGGCACTCGTGGCGGAGGGCGGCAGGATGGCGGCTATCTCGGCTCGAAGCGCCGGACATGATCCCGATGACCCTCAAGCCGGTCTCATCCCGAATGAACTGTCCGTGGCTCGCCAATCCGCTCACCAGGTTTCCGTCACCTTGCTGAGTCCTCTGGGCGAGTCGGGGTCGAGGCGCTTGAGCAGCGAGAGGTCGTGGGCGAACATCTGCGGCGGCATGGCGTACAGAACCGGCGACAGTTCCTCGGGACAAGAGACGGGCACGTGGAAGCCGACCGCCGCCCTGCTCGCCAGATCCTCATCGCCGCTTATCACCGCGACCTCCGCGCCCCGCTCGTTCAGCGTCCCGACCAGCTCTTTCAGGCCGGCGTTCGCCTTTCCGGGCGGGACGATGGCGATCACGGGGAAGTCCTGCCCGATCATGGCGATGGGCCCATGCCGCAGATCCGCCGCCGAGAAAGCCTGCGCCACCACGTAAGATGTCTCCATGAGCTTGAGCGCGGCTTCTTTGGCGGTCGGGAGGTTGTAACCGCGCGAGGTGACGACCATGTAGTCCGCGTAACGGTAGCGGGCCACTCCCTTCCACCCGGCCTCGACGACGCTCCTCGCGAGGTCGGGCAGGTTTTTTACCTCGTCACCCGGCGCGTCCGCGCCGCCGAGCGCCGAAGCGAGCAGGTACAGCACGAGCAGCTCCGCGGTGTATGTCTTGGTCGCGGCGACGCTTTCCTCCCCGCCGGCGCGCAAATAGAGGTGGAAGTTCGCGGCTTCCGCCATCGAGGAGCCTTCGTCGTTTGTTACAGAGACGGTGCTTGCTCCAAGCTCTCTGGAACGGCGAACCGTCTCCATAACATCCCGGCTCTCGCCGGACTGGCTGATGCCGATTACGAGCATGTCGCTCAGGTCCATCTCGCCGCCGTAGAGGGTGAACACAGAGGGAGAAGCCAGGGCCGTGGGCACCCCCAGCAGCGCCTCGAAGAGGTACTTGGCGTAGTAGGCGGCGTTGTCGGAGGTGCCGCGGGCGGCGAGCATCGCCGAGCGGAAACCGTCGGAACGCAGAGGGCGGGCCGCAGACAGTATCTCCGGCCACCCTTCGTCGAGTACCTTACTCAGAACCTCGGGTTGGTCCCGGATCTCCTCCAGCATCTTCGTCGCCACGTCCAGCCTCCATTCGATCCGCCATCACGACGGCTACTTTGACTCAACCCTCCGCCTCGCGCAACAAGCCCCGGCGATCCAGGATTGTATACGGATCCAAACGGGTATCCCTTTTTAATGTATGCGCCCTGCAAGATACCGGATGGAGAGGAGCGGATGGACCACCGAAAACCGATAGCCCTCTGGGCGGTGCCGCGCTCCATTTCGACGGCGTTCGAGAGGATCTTCGTCGAGCGCGACGACTTCGAGGTCTTCCACGAGCCATTTTCCACCTCTTATTACTACAGCGAAGACCGCTTGAGCGACCGCTACGCCGATGAGGAACCGAACCCCGAGTACAACTACGACAAGGTACTGGAGGACATCCTCAAACCCCGCGAGAAGCGCGTCTTCGTAAAGGACATGGCCTACCATGTGAAGAGGCTACTCGACCCTGAGTTCGTCTCCCACTTCGAGAACACCTTCATCGTCCGGGACCCGAAGTATGTCCTCTCCTCGCTGTACAAGATGTGGCCGGATTTCACCTTCGAGGAGGCGGGCTACGAGCGCATCTACAAGCTCTTCAGACACGCCACGAAAGCCGGAGAAGAGCCCGTGGTGGTGGACGCGATGGCCTTCTCCGAAAACCCCGACGGCATCATGGCCGCGTACTGCGACTACCTCGGCATCCCCTACCACTCCGGCGCCCTATCCTGGGAGCAGAAAGAGGTGAGCGAGTGGGACAGCTGGGAAGGCTGGCACGAGAAGGCGCAGGAGAGCACCGGCATAAAACCCGTGGAGCGAAAAGATCCCGACCTCCCCGAAGAGCTCTCGGGCATCTACGAGCGATGCCTGCCAAGCTACTACCAGCTCGCCGCCCACGCCATCCCGATCACCGCCCCGGCGCCCGAGCACTGATCGCAAGGAAAGAGAGCCAAGTCTCCTGGTGAAGGCCAGGCTCTCTGGAGTGAACCCCTGACACCGGACGAGCTCCAAAGTCAACTTCTCCAGAGGTCGGATGTAGAGTTACATCCAGATACAGGAGGAGAAGCGGTTGGCGCGAGGAAGAACCTGCACTCGAGAGTTCAAGCCGCAACTCCGCCGGCAAGCCGCCACCGGCGAGAAACGCCCCGCCCAACTCCGCCGCGAACACAACCTCTCCGAGAGCGTTCTCCTACGGTGGAGGAAGGAGTGCGACGCTCGCGGAGAGGCGGGAGCCGGGATCTCCACGGCGAGCGGATCCAACCCTCGCGAGAACGCCAAAGCGGAAAGTTTCCTCCGGAGCCTCAAGGTGGAGGAGGTCCATCTCAAAGACTACAGGAATTTCGAGGAGGCCCGAAAGAACATAGGCGAGTTCATAGAGGAGGTCTACGACAAGAAGCGATTGCGTTCGAGCCTCGGGTATCTGCCTCCGGTGGAATTCGAGGCGGCTCATGCCCTGAAGGCTGGAAGTTGACTTTGAGAGCTGTCCGGGATTATGGGTTCATACCAACCGCCACAGCGCCGCGCCCAACCGCAGGGCGGTCTCCGTATTTCGGAACTCGAGCGACCAGGCGAGAGCCGTCCGCAGGTTGTCGTGCTCGGCCTCCAACCGCGCCAGCCACGCCCCCTGCTCCGCTCCCTTCAACTCGGGCTCGGCCCGCTCGGCCAGCGCCAGGTAATACCTCGCGTGCCGCTCCCGAACCGGCTCTGTTTCGCCGCTCTCTTCAAGCTTCTCCCGTCCGTACTGCCGGACAGGCTCCAGCAGGCGGT
>JBOHBL010000718.1:0-2321 GCA_050698295.1 Rubrobacteraceae bacterium
ACCTCATCCTCCGCGACGAGTCGAGCCACACTCGCTCCGACACCCGAATCCCGAACCTCATAAACACGGAAACCCTCCCGAGGATCCGGGCCATGACCGCGGAGATGGCGAAGAACCTCCCGCACGCGCTCGCCGACGACGCCGTCGCGGACCTCGGCATATACGCCGCCCTCATGGTCGAACGCCTCTCTCGGGGAAGGGGGATCGAACTCGACGACGACACCGTGCGAACGCTCCGGGAAGCGGGCGAGTACGAACACGCCCGAAACTTCGGCGCGGCCATCGAAGAAGAGTTCGGGATGGGCGTCTCCGAGGAGGAAGTCGCATACATCACGATGCACCTTCGGGGCGCGAAGCTCGCCGACGACGTGGGCCTCGACCTTTATTCCGGCGACTCGGATCTCGAAACGGCCTCGCGGGTGAAGGCTCTCATCCATTACGTCGAGGACGAGACCGGGATGCCCCTCGCGGGCGACGGCTCTTTGTACACCGGGCTTCTCGCGCACACGGAGAGGGCGATACATCGGCTTCGAGACGGCATGCGTATTTACAACCCACTCCTCTCCGAGATGAAGGACGACTATCCGGCCCTCTTCGACCTCGTGGAGAATGGAACGAAGAGGGTCTTCGCCGACGAAGAATTCCCGGAAGAGGAGATCGGGTTCCTCGCCATGCACTTCGGGGCGGCCCTCGACCGCGGACAAGGAAATTTCCCCCGCAATGTCCTCGTCATATGCTCCGCCGGGATCGGCTCCTCCCGCATGCTCGCCTCCCGCCTCGAAAAAGCGTTCCCGCAAATTCAGTTTCTGAAGAACGCCTCCCTCCCCGAACTCGGAAGCGCCTCCCCCGCCGACTTCGACCTCGTCGTCTCCACCGTCCCGCTCGACATGCCCGAAAGTTCATACGTGCGCGTACAGCCACTCCTCTCCGAAGAAGAAATCGAGCGGATACGGAGCCACCTCCGGGAAAAGAGCCGCGACGCCCGCCTCGCCGACCGGGCGATGTCGGAATCCCTCGAAGTCCTCGGAGGCGGAGAGGAGAAGTTCCACCAAATGGCGGAGGCGACGCAAACCATAGCCGACCTCATAGACGACGCCTTCCTCGCCGACCACACGGCGCATGGCTCCGTCATCGAAGCCGTGCGGCTCATGTGCGCCTCGCTCGCCGAACGCGGCCTCGCCTCCGACGCGAAGAGCCTCGAAGACGCGCTCCACGCGCGCATGCGCCTCGGTGGGATCGGCATCCCCGGCACCGCCCTCGCCCTCTTCCACGCCCGAGGCGAAGCCGTCGTCCGCCCGAACTTCTCCGTCCACGCCTTCGACGCGCCGCTCGAACTCGAAGGCATGGACGGGGAGATAATGCGGGTTCGGCGGAGCCTTCTCATGGCCGCGCCCCTCGAACTCTCCGCGGTCGCGCTCGAAGCGATCTCGGAAATATCCGTCGCCATCGTCGAGAGGCCGATGGAGCGGGAAGTCCTCGAAGACGGGACGGAGGCCGGGATCCTCGGCGTCCTCCGATCCATATTCGCCCGCTATCTGCAAAACAAACTCTCTTGAAAGGAGACCGGAAATGTCCGAAATATTGAAGCCCGGAAGCATCGAACTCGGCGCGAGCCTCGCCAGCCAAAAGGAGGCCATACAACGAGCGGGCGACCTCCTCGTCGAAAACGGACACGTCGAGGATCGGTACATTGACTCGATGTTCGAGCGCGAGGAGTCCGTCTCGACGTACATGGGAAACGACGTCGCCATCCCCCACGGCACGAACGACTCGAAACAGTGGGTCACGAAGTCCGGGCTTTCGATCATCACCGTCCCGGACGGCGTGGAGTACGGGGACGGGAACGTCGCGCGGCTCATCGTCGGGATCGCCGGCAAGGGCGACGAACACCTCGAAATACTCTCGAAGATCGCCCTCGTCGTCTCCGAGGAAGAGAACGTCGAGAAGATAGTCAATTCGAAAACGAAGGAGGAACTCCTCTCATACTTCGAGGAAGTCGAAGAGGTGGGATAGCCATGCTCGCCGTCCACTTCGGGGCCGGGAACATCGGGCGCGGCTTCATCGGACAACTCCTTCATGAATCCGGGTACGACATCGTGTTCGTGGACGTCGTGCCGGACGTGGTGAACTCGCTGAAAACGGAAGGCCGCTACGAGGTGATATTGGCGAACGAGAGCGAGGAGCGCATCCTCATAGACCATGTAACCGCGCTCCACTCCCTCGACGACGCGGAGGAGGTCACGGAAAGGCTGGCGGAGGCAAACCTCATCACCACGGCGGTCGGCCCTTCGATCCTCTCCGTCATCGCTCCGGCCATAGCG
>JBOHBL010000719.1:0-1734 GCA_050698295.1 Rubrobacteraceae bacterium
CGGAGATTCTCGAGCCTCCCGGAACGCCTCCGGGGTCAGTTTGAGGGCGACGTATGGGATGGTCTCGTACTCGCGCACCGTGCGGAATCCGGTCCCGGTGAGGTCCTCGCGAAGTTCATCGGTCGTGTCTTCGATCCCATCCCGCTGCTCGGCGACCCGCGCGCGACCGATCCGGGCCTCGGGGACGAAATCCGTCTCGAGGCCCACGATCACCCGCACGGACCCCTCGCTCTCCGCTTCCCGCAAAAGCTGCGCGGCATCGGGTACTTCGGGCGTCCCGGCCTCCTCCCCACCCGCCGCCGAGCCTCCGGCGACCATAACGACCACGAGCGCGGCGAACATCGCCACACCCGCCAAAAACCTTCGCAGTGAATAGTTCCCCGCCGATGCCCACTCCGTACTCGCCATATGCCTCCCGCTCCTTCCGCGGAACGCAAAGCGCACCGCCACTCGTGAAGGCCGACGCCCACATCTTCCCCGTCGAAACGAAGCATAAAGGCCGTCTCTTACCAAACTCTTATTCGGAGGAGCTTTTCCATACGTGGAAACACGTGTTTTTGGCGATTCCCGGCAGGATTTCTTTCGGCATCGGACGGAACACGTGTTTATGAAGAGTTTTCGGCCACCCACGCCGCGATCCCCGCCCGCGACCGAAGCCCGAGCTTTTTGAGAACCTTCGACACATGCCCCTCGATGGTTCACTCCGATACGCCGAGTTCGGCGGAGATCCCCCGGTTCGAAAGCCCCGCCCGACGAGGGACGCGACCTCGCGCTCGCGGCGGGGAAGTCTCGCCTATTCGGTGGCGCGTCCGTTGGCGAAGAGCTTCGCTGTGTCCGCTCTCGTTATGCTAAATTCACGAGAGAGCGTGCCATTGAAACAGGCGGACGAAGAGTATGAGGCGAGAGTTTGTGGTGTCAAGGGATCCCGAGGTGGTCAGCGGCGCGTTGGTTTTCGCCGGAACCCGCGTCCCGGTCGGCATACTCGTGGACTATTTGAAAGCGGGCGACACCCTCGACCGTTTCCTCGAAGGCTTCCCCACCGTGAGCCGCGAGCAAGCCGAGGCGTTTTTGGAGGATGGGCGGGTTTGAAACCCGCCCCTACGGGTGAGGTGGGATGTATTCTCGGTCTTTTTGCCAGTTTCGCGGGTTTGAGACGATGTACTCTCGAATTCGCTCCATGTCCCGTTCGTCGCGGACGACGTGTTCATAATATCCTCGTTGCCACACGGCCGCGCCCGGCGTCCCACGCAATGCATTGATGCGCCGAGCCGAATACGTTTTCAACGCCCGCACGATCTCCGGCAACCCATGCCGCGGCGGCGCGCCCCCCGTAGGGGCGGGTTTGAAACCCGCCCTTTCATCATCCGCCCTTTCACCATCCGTCGGCACGGGACTCCGACCCGTCAACACGACGATGCCATGTATATGGTTCGGCATTATCACGAATGCATCCAGCGCGGCGTGAGGATAATGATCTGGCAAATCTTCCCAGCAATGGCGCACGGCCTCCGCGTAATCGTTCTCTTCCATCTCGCCGTCTGAAACCTCTCCGAACAAACGGCCTTGATCCACCGCGCAAACGGTCACGAAATACGCTCCCGCGCACGAATAATCGTAATTCCTCAACCGAAGGAGCCTTCGGCGTTTTCGGTTTCCTTTTGTCCGCTTTTTAGCCATGATCCTTCTCGTGCGGTGATCGTCTCGGGCGGGTTTGAAACCCGCCCCCACGGGGGT
>JBOHBL010000720.1:0-1039 GCA_050698295.1 Rubrobacteraceae bacterium
GTCGTTCGCGAACAACATCAACACGCACGAGGGCGGCGCGCACCTCTCGGGCTTCCGGTCGGCGCTCACCCGCAGCATCAACCACTACGCGCGCCGCGAGGGCCTGCTCAAGGAGAAGGAGGAGAACCTCCAGGGCGAGGACGTGCGCGAGGGTCTGACGGCGATCATCTCGGTCAAGGTCGCGGACCCGCAGTTCGAGGGCCAGACCAAGACCAAGCTCGGCAACCCGCCGGTGGAGGGCTTCGTCCAGGCCGCGGTGAACCGCGGGCTCGCCGAGTTCCTCGAGGAGAATCCCACCGAGGCGCGTCAGATCATCACCAAGGCCGTCTCGGCCTCGCGGGCTCGTGAGGCTGCGCGCAAGGCGCGCGACCTCACCCGGCGCAAGTCCGCCCTGGAGAACTCCACCCTTCCCGGCAAGCTGGCCGACTGCTCGGTGCGCGATCCCGCGCTGGCCGAGCTGTTCGTGGTGGAGGGCGACTCGGCGGGAGGCTCCGCCAAGCAGGGCCGGGATCGCAACACCCAGGCGGTCCTGCCGTTGCGCGGCAAGATCATCAACGCGGAGAAGAACCGGATCGACAAGGTGCTCTCGAACCAGGAGATCCAGGCGCTCATCACCGCCGTCGGCACCGGGATCAGGGAGGAGTTCGACCTCGAGAGGGCGCGCTACCACAAGGTGGTCGTCATGTGCGACGCCGACGTGGACGGCGCTCATATCCGCACGCTCGTTCTCACGTTTCTGTTCCGCGAGATGCCGGAGCTGATCGAGGCGGGCTACGTCTATCTCGCCAAGCCGCCGCTCTACAAGGTCACGAACGGCAAGAAGGAGCTCTACATCGAGAAGGAGTCGGAGCTCGAGGAGGTTCTCCTCCGCGACAAGCTCGAGCGGATGACGGTGGTCGACGGCGACGGGACGGCGTTCAAGCTGACGCACGCCAGGTGGCAGAAGTTCGGGCGGCTGCTCAAGCAGTACGAGGGCTGGGCATCCGCCCTGCGCGCGGAGCACGGCCACGACACCATCACGTTCCTCGAGGAGTCGCAG
>JBOHBL010000721.1:0-4479 GCA_050698295.1 Rubrobacteraceae bacterium
TCCACATTCCGACCACCGCTCAGGACGACGGAGACCGTCGAGCCGTGGGGGACTCGCTCTCCGGGGGGCGGGTTTTGATCTATGACGCTGCCCTCGGGACGGTCGCTCTCCATGGTACTTGCGGCGATGACCGCGAGACTATCTCCCGCCGCCCGCTCGGTCTCGCTCAACGACCCGCCCAGCAAGTCCGGGACCAGGATTTCGGGGACGGCGGGTCGGAGGACGATGGAAACCTTCGAGCCCATGCGGGCTTTTTCACCGGGCTCGGGGTTCTGTTCGGCGACGATCATCTGTCCGACGTTCTCCTCCGGGAGGATTTCCTGACCTGCCGGGAGATCCATGAAGGTTTCCCGGCTCGAAACGGCGCTCTCCGTGAGCCGAGCCGAGCCGGCCGGGAGGACCAATTTGAAGTTCTCGCCCGCCAGGCGTTTGGCGTCGTCGAATGTCCTGTCCAGAAAGCTTGGGACGACGAGGAGAACGGGTTCCGGAGGTCGGAGGACGAGGGAGACCGTCGAGCCCTCGCGGACCTTTTGGCCCGGTTCCGGATCCTGGCTCTCTATAACCCTCCGCCCGATGCCGAGGTCCAGGGCAGTTTCCCGCCCCGCCCGGCTCGGGACCGCGTAGTCGAGGCGGCGTCCCTCCTCGTCCCGGACGAGGAGCCTGAAGCTCGTCCCAGCCACCTGCCTGGCTTCGTCCAGCGTCCTCTCCCGGAAATCCGGGACGTCCAGGAGAACGGGTTCGGGGTCCCGGAGGACGATGGATATCTTCGAGCCTTTAGAGGCTCTCTCGTCGGGCTCCGGGTCCTGGCTTTCGACGATCCTCCGCCCCGGGTTCGCGGAGGCGTCTTCGTCCCGCAAGAGGAGTTCGAAGTCCGCTCCCGCCATCCGCTCGGCCTCATCGAACGTCTTGCCGAGCAGGTTCGGGACCTCCTTCATCACGGGCTTCGCCTGCTCCAGATCACGCAGGAGTTCCGCCGCGTCCGCGGGCCGGTCTTCGGGGTCTTTCGCCAGCAGGCGCGCCACGACGGCGTTCAATTCGTCGGAGACGCTCGGGTTCAGCTCTCTGGGTGGTCGGAATTCTGCGTGGACGTGCTTCATGGCGATGCCCACCGGGGTCTCCGCGTGGAAGGGAACGTCCCCGGTGAGCATCTCGTAGAGGGTGACGCCCAGGGAGTAGAGGTCGCTCCTCGGGGTGGCCGTCTCTCCTTTGACCTGCTCCGGAGCGATGTATTGCGCCGTGCCCATCACCGAGTCCGCCTGCGTCAGCGTGGTCGAGGAGGCGGCCCTCGCGATGCCGAAGTCCGCCACCTTCACCTCTCCGGTCTCGGTGAGGAGGATGTTCTGCGGCTTGATGTCGCGGTGGATCACTTCGCTCTTGTGCGCTTCCTGAAGGGCGCGGGCGACCTGAGCCGATACCTCGATGGCTGTGGCGCAGGAGAGCGGGCCTTCGCGCTCTATGCGCTCCTTGAGCGTGCCGCCCGGCACGTACTCCATGACTATGAAATAGGCGCCGTCCTTCGTCCTCCCTCCGTCGTAGACCGGCACGATATTGCGGTGAGAGCGCAGCTTCGCCGCGTTCCTGGCCTCCCGCCTGAACCGCCTGACGAACTCCTTGTCGTCGGCGTACTGTCGCCGGAGGACCTTCATCGCCACGTCCTGATCCAGGACCTCGTCGTGGGCGAGGTAGACTTCGGCCATCCCTCCGCTGCCCAACGGACGTATGATGCCGTAGCGTTCGCCTTCGGAGTCCGAGTCATCGTCCGGCAGGACGGGGCCGCTGGTCCTCGGGGGCGGGAAATCGGCGGGCAGGTCCGGGACGACGAGCTGGTAGATGCGCTCGGTGTGCCTGAGGTCCTTGAGCTGGTGTTCGCCCAGGTCGCGCAGCGCGGCGCCCGGCTCCATGTGGGGGAGAGGGTCGCGCACCAGGTTGTAGGCGGCGTCGGAGAGAAGCACCTGCCCCCCGTGCCCGGCGGACATCAGGCGCTCCGCCCGGCTCAACTCGCCGCCCCGGTAGTCGCCGCCCTGCACCTCGACCTCGCCGGTGTGCAACCCCATCCGCACCCGTATCGAGGCGTTCTCTTCCCACTCCTCGGCAAAGAGGTTCCGCTGCGCCTCCAGCGTCGCTTCGAGGGCCTGGCGGGGACTGGCGAAGGCCGCGCAGAAAGCGTCCCCGCCCGTGCTGAAGACGTGGCCGCCGCGGCTCTCTATCGCGACGCGCATGATATCGTCGTGACGGGCGCACGAAACCCTCATCTGCGAAGGATGGTTTTGCCACAGAGCCGTCGAGCCTTCTATGTCCGTGAACAGGAATGTGACGGCGCCGGTGGGAGGCGGGCTGGCCACTCTTTTCACCCCCTGGGATCCGCTCCAGGCAGATCCTCCGTCTATTTCAAAACACCTTTGTTGCAACAAAAACCCTAACAGGTCAAAGGCCGCGCCGCATCACTCAAATGAGTGATTTTTGTCGAAAAATTCCAGGCCCGAAAACGTATCTGAAAAGGAGCAGGTCCTGGGCGCTCGGTGTCTTGAGTCGGCGAGAAGAACGCCCCGGCGGAGCGAACACCGGCTGAGTTGCCGGGCGCGGCTTGTGCAGCCCGGCCGCGGTTCCGTGGAGTATTACCAATTATACCGATCCAGTTCATTGATGGCCCAATGCGCCAATAGCCTCCACCCACCACGAATAACCGGTGAGACGCTGCAAGAGGGTGGGATCCCGCCAGTAAGGGGCGAGCGCCTCGGTGAGCGCCTCTTGAATCGCCCCCACGCTCTCGAAGACCTTGTTGGAAAGCGCCCGCCGAAACTCCTGGAACCATCTCTCGGCCGGGTTGAGTTCGGGGGAGTAGGCCGGGAGGTTCAACAGGCTCACGTTCTCGGGATGCGTGATCTCTTTGGAGAGATGGCTGGGGGCGTTGTCCATCACGAGGAGGAGGTGATGCTCTGAATAAGCCTCGCCGAGGTGTTCGAGGAAAGTCTCGAGGCAGCGCCCGTCCATCCCCGGCATGCACGAGCAGAAGCTCTCGCCGGTCGTGGGTTCGAGCGCCGCGTAGAGGTAGGTCCATTCGTAGCGGCGCCTCACCACGCGGGGCGGGCGCAACCCTTTCGGGCAGTATCGCCTATGACGCCAGTTTATGAGTCCGAAGCGCGCCTCGTCGAAAGCCATCACCTTCACGGGCTTGCCGGATGCTTCGCTTGCGCGGGCCTCCCTTGTCCTCCCGGAGAACTTTTTTTAAACTCCTCCTGTTCCGCGGCGTCGGCCCTCTCGTGGCGGGGCCTCCCCGTTTTGAGCTTCACCTTCCTCCGCCTGAGCAGCCCGCCGACGCTCTCCGGGTGGGAGTAATGGACGCCCCGGTCCCGGAGAAACCGATGGGCTTGGGCGACGGTCGCTATCTTGCCCGCCTTCATCGCCTCCTCCATCCCGGAGAACGCCTCCTCCGTGACCAACTCCGCCCGTCCGCGCTCGGCCACCCTGCTCGTGAGCAGCTCCTCCATGCCCCCCTCCTTGTAGGCCGAAAGCCATCTCTGTCCCTGCCGCCGGCTGTAGCCGAGTGTCCCCACCGCCTCCCCGAGCGTGGAGCACTCCCCGCGCTTGAGCAGTCCGAGCATCCTCACCCGGTGGAACAAGTGGCTGTAGCGATGGCGCTTCTCGAGCTTTCGCAGTTCTTCTTCGCTCTCTTCGATCAGATGTGGGTAGTCTATGTATGGCATGTCCATATTGTGCCATCAAAAACCGGGAACGGTATTACCTTAAAAATTCTGAAAAATACGTAATTTGAGTGATGCGCGATTCGATACGGAGCGTTAGCCTTAACCGTGTGGAGTGAGTGAAAATTCTTCTGAGGCCTGTCAAGCGCGCGCCTCGCAAAGGGAGGAGGTGATCCGGCGTAAAGTTAACGGGGGGGATGGTTTTCGGAGTGAACGCAAGAAAGAGAGGAGACAAGAAGTTGAGGAAGATAATGATGTTGGCGGCGATGCTGGCGATGGTGCTGGTTGCCGCCGCTCCGGCGCTGGCGCAGGCCACCGCGACCGGCGGAGACGTGCAGGTCCAGCTTCAGAACTGCCCGCAGATCGTCGATCAGTACGCCGTGGGCATCAACGCGAACACCGGAGGCGGCACGGGGGCCGGTATCGCGCAGAACGTCGACATAGACCAGAGCGCGTCCAACACCTGCGTCCAGGCCGGCGGAGACATCGTGGTAGGCGGCGACGATGACGACGGGATCCCGGCTGGCGCCGGCCTCACCGCCGCTCCCGAGCCCACGGTTGGCGCAGGCCTCACCGCCGCTCCCGAGCCCGAGGATGCTCCGTCTCAGGTCGAGACGGTAAGCGCGCAGGAGGCGCCTGAGCCAGTCGAGGCCGAGGAGCCTGAGCCGGTCGAGGCTGTGGCCTCCGCGCCCGCTGCTCCCGCGCCCGCTGCTCCCGCCCCTGTGGCGACGGTGCTTCCCGACACGAGCGGCGCTTCGTTGCTCGCGACCGGGGCCGG
>JBOHBL010000722.1:0-1449 GCA_050698295.1 Rubrobacteraceae bacterium
AGGGAAGAGCCAGCCGACTGACCGGGGCCGCGAGCTGTCTGATATGGGGAGCCGGATGGACACACCGGCCGTTCCCCAGGAGAAGCGGAGATCCAAGCCGCGACAGACCTCCAGCAGATACCGGAGCGCCTCCCGGTACTCGCCGTCTTCGATCCTTTCGAGGAACCTGGCTTCGTCCACGGGAGCTTCCCGCCTGGAACTCGCGTTCGACGACTCCGGCTTGAAGACGGTTCGGGCCTCGAAGGCCGAGAGGCCGTCCGCAGCGAAGCGAACCAGTTCGACGGCGTAGAACCTCGCTTCCGACATCGCGGCGTTGAGGTACTCGATGGTTCGCTCCATGCCGGGCGTGAAGCGTTGGGCGACGATCAGGTAGTGGAAAGCGCCGACGCTCAACCTCTGCGAGAGGTTGTCCCGGAAGGGTTCCGCTTCTTCCTCCAAAAATTTCGGCCAGAACGCGCGGGCCGCGTCATCCAGCGAGTCCTTGCCTCGAAGGAGGTCGTCGCGGCAGTGATCGCTCGAAAAGTAACGGCCGGCGACCGTGCTCTCGAACTCCCGATGCGACATCCGCCAGAGGTCGGAGCCATAGTCGAGAAGCTGCGCCAGGACGCGGCGGAAGTCGGAGTTTCGCGGCCCGGTCTTGAACTCCACGATGAAGAGGTTGCCGCTGCGGTCGAGGCAGAGGAGGTCGGGGGCGCCGGAGGGAAGGGTCGTCTCCCGACCTACGACCATCAGCGGTCCATCGGCCTCAAACTCATCCACGGGCAAGAGATCCGGGGTGTCTTTGACGATCTCTTGAAGCTGAAATTCATCGTCGGCAAGCACCTCCGTCAAAACGGGACGAGTCCCATCCTCCCGCCAGACCATCACCTTACGAGCCACGGCCCTCCCCCATCAACTATTCACTCAACCAACCCGCCACGTCCGGCGCGTGGTACGAGAGGATGATGTCGGCCCCGGCGCGTTTTATTCCCGTCAACGCTTCGAGGACGGCGGGTCTCTCGTCGATCCAGCCGCTTTGGGCGGCGGCTTTTATCATCGAGTACTCGCCGCTTATGTTGTAGGCGGCGAGGGGGAGGTCGGTGCTCTGGCGAACCCGGTGTATCACGTCGAGATACGGCAGCGCGGGCTTGACCATGACGATGTCGGCGCCTTCCTCGACATCGAGCTTCGTCTCGCGGATCGCTTCACGGGCGTTGGCCGGGTCCATCTGGTGGCTGCGCCTATCTCCGAAGGCGGGGGTGCTGTCGGCCGCTTCGCGGAACGGGCCGTAGAAAGCCGAGGCGTACTTCGCTGAGTACGCGAGGATTCCGGTGTCGAGGTGACCCGCCGCGTCCAGGGCTTCGCGGACCACCGCCACCTGGCCGTCCATCATGCCGCTCGGGCCCAGCAGGTGGGCGCCCGCTTCGGCCTGGGCCACCGCCATCTCCGCGTACACGGCGAGGGTCGCGT
>JBOHBL010000723.1:0-1516 GCA_050698295.1 Rubrobacteraceae bacterium
GGAGTGGAGGGAGCCGCGGAAGGAGATCCGGCGCTCGCGCAAGGACTCTCCACTTTGAACGGGGATCTCGTCTCCGGGCCGGTCGCCGAGGCGCACGATCTGCCCTGTGCGACGCTAGAGAAGGCACTGAGCTAGAGACGGAGCGAAAGGAGAGCCATGATCAAAGAGACGAAAGACTGGATCGAGAAGGACAGGAAATACGTCTGGCACGCCATGTCAGGATACTCCTCCGAGACCTCGCCGATGGTCGCGACCGGGGGCGAGGGCGCGTGGTTCACGACCCTCGACGGCAGCCGCTACCTCGATGGAACCTCGGGATTGTGGTGCATAAACGTCGGGTACGGTCGGGAGGAGTTGGCAAAAGCCGCATACGATCAGCTCGTCAAGCTGCCGTACTTCCCCATGACAAAGAGCCACCTCCCGGCCATTGAACTCGCGGAGAAGCTGAACGAGGACTGGCTGGAAGGAGAGTACGCCTTCTTCTTCTCCAACTCCGGCTCCGAGGCTAACGAGACGGCTTTCAAGATCGCGCGGCAGTACCACCAGCAAAACGGGGAACCCGCCCGCTGGAAGTTCATAAGCCGCTACCGCGCCTACCACGGAAACACGATGGGTTCGCTCGCGGCAACCGGGCAGGCCCAGCGCAAGCACCGCTACGAGCCGCTGGCTCCGGGATTTCTGCACGTTCCGCCCCCCGACCTGTATCGCAGGCCGGATCGCCTCGACGCTGAAACCTACGGGTTCGAGTGCGCCCGCGCCATCGAGGAGACCATCAAATGGGAGCTTCCCGAGACCGTGGCCGGGGTCATCATGGAGCCGATAATCTCCGGCGGAGGCACGCTGATTCCGCCCGAAAACTACCTGCCACAAGTCAAGGAAATCTGCGAGCGGTACGGGGTACTTCTCATCATTGACGAAGTCATCTGCGGCTTCGGCAGGACCGGAGCCAGGTTCGGCCACCAGCATTACGGGGTCGAGCCGGACATCGTGACGATGGCGAAGGGCATAACGAGCGCCTATTTCCCGCTCTCGGCCACGGCCATCCGCCGCGACATCTACGAGACGTTCGCCGCCGACGGGCAGTACGAGCGGCTGCGTCATATAAACACCTACGGGGGACATCCCGCCGGGTGCATGGTGGCGCTGAAAAACCTGGAGATCATGGATGAGGAAGACCTCCCCGGACGCGCGGCGACTATGGGTGAGCGGTTGCGCGAGGAACTCTCCGGGCTGGAGGACCACCCGAGCGTGGGGGACATCCGCAGCAAGGGGCTTCTCTTCGGCATCGAACTCGTCGAGGACAGGGAGAGCAAGCGGCCTGCCTCCGACGAAAAGATAAACGCGGTGATCTCCGGTTGCCAGGAGCGGGGGCTTGTTATCGGGAAGAACGGGGACACGGTCGCGGGGTTCAACAACGTGCTGGCCGTCGCTCCGCCGCTGTGCATCACCGACGAGGATCTTCAGTTCATCGTCGGGACGTTGAAAGAGAGCTTCGAGCAGATTTGAGGTGTGGGAG
>JBOHBL010000724.1:0-7893 GCA_050698295.1 Rubrobacteraceae bacterium
GAATAACGCTTGCGCGGGCGGCTTTATAGGGCGTCCTCGAAGAGGGGGGCGTTGCATGGATCTTTGGTAGAATACATGCGATGTATCATGTAACGCGAGGCGGCGAGTAAATGGTTCAGGGTGTACAGGGCATGACGCGCAGGATTCTCCTGGTGGACGACGAGCCGTCGCTCCAGAAGATGCTCCAGCACGCTCTCGAGCGCGAGGGTTTTCAGGTCCAGGTCGCCGGCGACGGCGAGGAGGCTCTGGAGATGTACGGCACCTTCGAGCCGCACCTCATCGTCCTCGACATCATGCTTCCCAAGCTCGACGGGACCGAAGTCTGCCGCCGCATAAGAGCGCAAAGCGACGTGCCGATCCTCATGCTCACCGCCAAAGACGACGAGATAGACCGGGTCGTGGGGCTCGAACTCGGCGCCGACGATTACGTCACGAAGCCGTTCGCCGTAAGAGAGTTGGTGGCTCGTGTGCGGGCGATCATGCGCCGTTCCCAGGTCTCGACGGCCCAGAAGCCGGACGAGTTGCACTACGACGGACTACGCATAAACCTGCCGAGTCGCCGGGTCGCCGTGGAGGGGGGGGAGGTTGACCTCACGTACACGGAGTTCGAGTTGCTCATCACCCTCGCCTCCAGCCCCGGCAGGGTGTTCTCGCGGGGCGCGCTCTTGAGGCGCGTGTGGGGCGACGAGTTCCGCGACGAGCGAACCGTCGACGTCCACATCCGCCACCTGCGCGAAAAAATAGAGCGCGACCCCCGCAACCCCGAATTCATTCACACCGCGCGGGGTGTCGGCTATGTTTTCCGTTGAGAAGCGAAGCTCCGGATACAAGCGCGCGAAGTCGCCGCGTCGTGGACCCTCTCTGTGGACCAGGCTAAAGCGGGGATTCAGGCCGCGGATCGGGATCCGGATCTGGCTGACCGCGCTTTTCATGCTCGTGACCGCGTTCGCGGGCGTCACGGCGTACGAGATCGTGCGCCCCATCATGGAGGACACCCTCGACAGGTCGAGCCGGCGCGCCTTCGAGCAGGTCGGCGAGCAGTTCCAGCAAACGCTCAACCGGAGCGGCGGCGACATCACTTTGCAGCAGGTTCAGGGCTTCGCCACCAGCCGCGGGTTGCAGTGGGGCTTCGTGAGGGCCGAGGATGGCGTGAAACTCGACGGCAGGCTCGGAGGCAACCTCGACCCCTGGCTCTCCGAGGTGGTCGAAACAGCCGTCGAAAATAGACGGCCGAGCCAGGACATACAGCCCGTCCCGCCGGGCAGCTCTCGCGAAGGGCAGCGACAGGCCACTTACGCCGCGCCCATCGAAATCGAGGGAGAGGGCGGCGTGGCGATAGTCTTCAACAAGTACTTCACCGAGAGCGACATCGAAAACGTCGATGAGGCGCTGGAGAACATAGACCGGATAGCCCTGATCGCCTTCGCCCTCGCGCTTCTTATCTCCGGCGTCTCCGGGTATCTGGTGGCGACTTTGATCTCGCGCCGCATCAGCCGCCTGGGGATCGCCGCCGAACGTCTGGCGGCGGGCAACTTCGAGGAGCGCATACAGACCCGCATCGAGGACGAGGTCGGCGCTCTGGGAGCGACGTTCAACTCGATGGCGCGCTCTTTGCAGGGCGCGTTCGAGCAGGTCGAGCAGGAAAAGGAACGCGGACAGGCGATCCTCGACGGCATGACCGACGCCGTCGTCGGCGTGGACAGGGAACTCAACGCCGTCTTCCTCAACCCGAAAGCGAGAGAGCTTCTCGAAGACTCGGACATGGAGTTCCAGACGCGCCTTCAGGAAGTGCTGGCGAAGACTCGCTACAGCGGCCCGGTCACCGAGGCCGAGGCCGAGGCCGGAGACCGCATCATCGAGATCCGGGCCGCCCCGCTCGAAGACGGCGCGCTCGCCATCCTGCGCGACGTGACCGAGGAACGCCGGATACAGCGGGCGAAGGCGGAGTTCATCGCCAACGCTTCGCACGAGCTCAAGACCCCGCTCTCGGCGATATCCGGCTACCTGGAGATGCTCGAGGACGAGCAGAGCGAAGAATACAGGCGCGAGTTCCTGGAGGAGATCCGGACGCAGACCAAGCGTCTTCAGGACCTCGCCCGCACCCTCCTCGACCTCTCGAAGCTCGACGCGAACGCCGTCATCTTCCGCGAGGAAGAGATCTATCTCGAAGACCTGCTCCACGAACTCAGACGCGACTTCTCCTACACGGGGCGTCCGATCAGGATCGACTCCGAAGAGAACGTCCCGCCCATCGAGACGGACTCGAACCAACTCCACCGGGCTTTGACGATCCTGATGGACAACGCGATCAAATACTCCGAGGACGGCTCTCCCGTCGACCTCGAACTCCACCGCGAGAACGGCAACGCCATCTTGAGCGTCTCAGACAGGGGATGCGGCATCCCGGAGTCGGAGGTCCCGCGCATCTTCGAGCGTTTCTATCGCGCCCAGGGCTCCTCGCGGGCCGACGGCACCGGCCTCGGGCTCGCGCTGGCGCATGAGATCACCGAACACCTCGGCGGCGATATCCAGGTGAATAGCGAACCGAAGGCCGGAAGCACTTTCTCCCTCGTACTGCCCCTCGCAAAGAAACCCTCGCCGCCTCGCAGGGGCTGGTAAACTGCCTCTACCGCGACGGTTTCGACGGGTGTAGAATTCTTCACAGGGCGGCGTAGTGATCCGTGGAATCCCCCCTCCCTGCGGGTTGCGCGCCGCCCCTTTTATCCATGGCGTTTTTGCCCCAAGCAAACCGCTTTATCCGAAGAGCGGCGGAATGCCAAACAGCACCAGTATCGGGTACACGGGCGCGAGCAGGATGCTCAAAAACGGCAGGTTCAGCACGAACGAGATCACGACGAGACCGATGAGTATGAACGGCCCGTACTGGTTCATGAAGTACACGAAGCCGTCCAGGGAACGCGGGAGGAAGGGAAAGATGATTTTCGCTCCGTCGAGCGGCGGTATGGGGATGAGGTTGAAGACGAAGAGCAGGGCGTTTATGTACGCCACCGCGGCGACGGTGACGAGGAAGTATCCGCTCTGAAAGACAGGGATGCGGATGAGCGCGGCGCAGACGGCGACGATGAGCAAGTTCGAGGCGGGCCCGGCGAAGGCGACGGCGACGGGGCCGAAGACGCCTCCCCGGAGTTTGTCGAGCCTCACGGGGGTGGGTTTCCCCCAACCGAAGCCGGCCATCACGAGCAGCAGGCTGCCGAGCAGGTCGAGGTGGGAGGCCGGGTTGAGCGTCACGCGGCCGTCCCGGTAGGCGGTGTCGTCGCCGAGTTTGAGGGCCGAGTATGCGTGGGCGGCCTCGTGGATCGTGATCCCCACGACGAAGCCGAGGATGACGGCGACCGCCGCCGCCGGGTTGCTCTCGAATAGTTGGACGAACACCGGCTATCCCACGTTCGAGGCGGAGATGGTGACGTGGTTGCCCGCGTCGCCGGTGTAGGTGGAGAGTTGCGGGTCGAGGACTTCCGCCGAGTCGGCGACGACGCCGAGTTCGGTGGTTCCGGCGACGACGGGGGAGTTCACGCCCGCGCTTTCGGCTTCGCTCTCGACGAGCGAGACCGTCACGCGCAGGTTCGGGTTGCCCTCGGGCTGTATCTCGATGATGTTCGCGTCCTCCACGGCGGGGTCCGGTCTTATCGAGGTGATCTCACCGCTCACCGGAGAGTGAACGGTGGCGCCTGCGGCGGCTCCGACGTCGAGGGCGCCCATTTTGGGACCTTCGCGATCCGCCGATTCCATGACGTGGTAGCGGATGTCCTCGGGCGTCGAGCCTCCCCAGACCAGCGAAAGAAGCGGATTCGCCGAGAGGTTCTTTCCCCGCGGCTCCATCTCCACGAGGGTGTCTCCTTCGGGATGGTATCCGAGCCCGGTCAGCGAAGAGGGCCGGATCGGGGTGGAGATGTCAACGCCGCCTACCTTCGCCAGCACGGCGTCGGGGTCGGCGTTGCCGGGATCTATCGGGACGGTCCTGTCTTCGGTGCTCGAAGCCGTGGTCGGCGCGAACACCGCGAACACGAGCGCGGCGGTCCCGAGAATGAGCAGTCCTATCGCCATGACGCGCCTCTTTTGGTAGACGCTCGCCTGCGCCGCGCTCCTCGACTGCGCGCGAACCTTGCGGCGTTTGGCGAGCTCGCGGGCTTGATCTGAGTCCTGCCGGGAAGAAAATTCGGATGGACGGCGCGGCGGACGGGACAATTTAGGCGCCCGTCCAATATCTCGAGTCTTTCGCGCGTTCGCCCCTCTCATGCTGGGGGAGGATTATACAGAGGGCTCCGGTGCATGTAAACTTCACATAGAGCGCGTTCGAGACCGCGTTCACGCTCGCGAAAAAAGGCGCGCAACGCGTTGGATCGGAGGCTCGGGATGCCCGCCAGACAGCTCGTCGTATCCAGGTATCTTCAATACATCCTGATCGCCGTCGGGCTCGTTCTGCTCGTGCTGTTCACCCGCCAGATCTCCGGCGTCATACTCACGTTTTTCATGGCCGCCCTGCTGGCTTACGTCCTCAATCCCCTGATCCGACGCCTCGAAGAGCTGCGTGTCCCCCGCGTGGTCGCCGTCCTCGGGGTGTTCACGCTCCTCGTCCTGGTGTTCACCGCCGCCGCGCTCATCCTGATCATCCCGGCCCTCAATCAGGTGCGGACCCTGATTCAAAACCCCGACATCGTCCTCGAAGCCGCCAATAATTTCCTCGCCTGGCTCCGCGAACTGCCGTATATCGGAGAGCGGGTCGCCGCCGTGGATCAGGCCGCGCTGCTCGGCTTCGCGCAATCAAACCTGCCTCCGGCCTCGGCGATAGCGGCGACCGCCCTCGGCTTCATCGGCGGCGTCTTCGGGGTCTTCGGGACGATACTGAACCTTTCTCTGATGCTGATCATCTCGATCTACCTGCTCCTCGACCGCGAGCGGATAGTGAACGCCATCGTATCGATGATCCCCGAGACCATACGCAACCAGGCCCTCGAACTCTTCGACACGGTCGAGGAGACGCTCGTTAAGTACGTCAAGGCGCAGGTCCTTTTGTGCGTGATCATGGGTGTGATCGGCTGGGCTATAGTCTTTTTCACCGGCGGCGAGTACGCGATCCTGATCGGGGTCTGGGTCGGGGTGACGGAGCTTATCCCCGTCCTCGGCGCTTTCCTCGGCGCGGTGCCGGCGGTGATCCTCGCGCTGGTGAACAGCCCCACGGAGGCCCTGATCGTGGCGGTCCTCTTCCTTGTAGCCCAGCAACTGGAAGGGAACATCCTCGTCCCTCGCATCATGGGCGGCTCTGTCGGGGTCCATCCCCTGTGGGTGATGTTCGCGATGCTCTCGGCCTCGGCCCTCTACGGGATAGTCGGCGCGCTTTTCGCCGTCCCGGTGGTCGCCATCGTCTCCGCGACGCTGCGCTACTTCAAGGAGACGCTCGTCTTCGAACGCTGGAGGGAGTCGCTCCTCGTCCCGACCGCGGCCGAAGGTCCGCAACCGGAGGAAGGCCGGAAACCGAAGCCTGGCAGGGAAGAGAGCAAGACTTGAGCGAGGCGGCTTTCCGCCGGCTGCTTTTGCCGCTGGCGCGCTTCCTTTCGAGGACCGGCATTCGCCCGGACACGCTGACCGTGACCGGCTGGGTCCTCTCGGTCGTCGCGGCGTTCTTGTTCGGGCTCGGCTACGTCCAGGTCGCGGGCGCGGTGATGCTCTTCGGCGGTCTCTTCGACGCCCTCGACGGCGCGGTGGCTCGCGAATCGAACCGCATGAGCGACTTTGGAGCCTTTCTCGACTCGACCCTCGACAGGCTTTCCGAGGCCGCTATCTTCGCCGGAATCATCTTTTTCTACGCCGTCTCCCTCGCGCCCCACGAAGCGCTGCTCGCCGCCCTCGCGATGACGTTCTCGCTCCTCACTTCCTACACGAGAGCCCGTGCCGAGGGCCTCGGCATCGAGTGCAAGGTCGGTATTCTCGAACGAGCGGGACGAGTCGCGATACTCTCGATCTTCTCGGTCTTCGGTTTCCTGACCATCGGACTTCTCCTCGTCGCGACCGGAGCCCTGATCACAACCGCCCAACGCATCCACCACGTCGCCCATGCCACCAGATCACAATGAGCAACGCCGCCTCCGATTATCAAGCCAGGTTTTCGAGCGAACTCTCCAACATCTCCCGCGAAATGAAGCGCCGGGGCCACCCAACCCCCCTCGGAGACCCGCTCTCCGGCGTCATGGTCCTCCTCGAAGGACCAGCCGGCCCCCGCGCCCTCGACGCCATCTCCCGCAGCCTCAAAGCCGTGGACCTCCCAAACGCCTACGTCACCTTCACCCAAACCAGCCTCCTCGAAAGGGAACTCCTCCTCACGGAACCCCGCATCCTCGCCGCCGTCGGTCCCGAAGCCGCCGCCGAAATAGACGCCCTCCAACTCCCCCTCGCCTCTCAACCTTTCTCCAAAGCCTCCGAAAGCATCCCCTTCGCCTGGAAAAGACACGCCGCCGGTCTCCTCCTCCCATCCCTCGCCCCAGCCCTCGAAGACGAAACCGAAAAACGCCGCTTCTGGCGAGCCTTCCTTACCCTCCGTACCCTCGCATGAACCCGAAATATCTTCGTTTCGTTTCGCGGTCGTTACAAATGTTAATTTTTATTAAAAATACGTTTCGCTAAGGAAACGAGAATTCCTTTTATCTAAGGGGATTTTGGAGGTTTGGGCATTTCCTGGGTGTTACGGGGGGATTGCGTCGGGATTACGGATTCACTAGAGTGCCGGGTCATTGGAGGGGGGATCTCCGATCCCCTTGTTGGACGAAGTTAATAGAGAGCTAGCGAAGGAGCCTGGTGCATGTCTCGAAGGCTTAATTTCATCCTGCTGCTTGGGGTAATTCTGACGACGACGTTGATGACGGGGATCGTGGCGGGAGCGTCGCCGCGGGATGTTGAGAGCAAGCAGGCGGAGGTTGGGAGCGCGCAGGAGCGTCTCGAAGCCATCCGGATGGAGTCGGGGGCGGCGTATGAGTCTTACAACGCCGCGCTGTTCCGGTTGAACGAGCTCGACGAGAAGATAGGCGTCGCCGAGGAGGATCTCGCGTCGGCGGAGGAGCGCGTGGCGGAGGCTCAGGCGAGCCTCGAAGAGCGGGCGTCGCAGGTCTATCGCAGCGGGAACGTGGGCTTCATCGACGTGCTGGTTGGGGCGGACAGCTTCGCGGAGTTCTCGAGCAGGATGAACATCTGGCTGAGGGTCCTCGGTGAGGAGCGGGCGCAGGTCGAGGAGATGCGCGAGGCCGAAGAAGCCTTCGAGGCCCGCAAGAGCGAACTCGAGGACAGGCGCGCCGAAAGGGTCTCCGCGCTGGAGGAGGCCGCGGCGCAGAGGGATATCGCCGCGGAGGCCGAGAACGAGGCTCAGGCCTATTTGGACTCCCTCAGCGGCGAGCTTCAGGCCGCCATAGAAGAGCAAGAGGCCCGGCGAGCCGAGGCCGCCGCTGAGGCCGCGAGGGACGCCGAACGGGCGCAGGCCGCGAGAGAGGCGGAGCTTCAGGCCCAGCTTCGCTCCGAGGAACTCGCCGCCGAGCGGGAGGCCGCGCTCGCCGCCCAGCAGCGGGCCGAGGAGCTCGCCGCCCAGCAGCGAGCCGCCGAAGAGGCCGCCGCCGAAGCGGAGCGTCAGGCCGAACTCGCCGCCCAGCGCGACGCCGAAGAAGCCGCCAGGCGCCAGGCCGAGGCGGAAGCGGAAGCCGCTCGCGAAGCCGCCGAGCAGGCAGCCATCGAACATGCAGCCGCCGAGAGAGCAGCCGCTGAGAGAGAAGCTGCCCAACAGGCGGCCGCGGCGCAGGCCGCAGCCGAACGAGCCGCCCCGGAACAGGCGGCCGCCGAACAGGCCGCTGCCGCGCAGGCAGCAGAACCGGCCGCTGCCGAGCCGGCGGCGGC
>JBOHBL010000725.1:0-1182 GCA_050698295.1 Rubrobacteraceae bacterium
CCTGGTGCCCGTGCTATTCGGGAGCGGCACCAGGATGTTCGAGAACCTGGGCGGGGAGCACATCCAACTGGAGACCGTCGAGGTGATCGAGACCGCCGCGGCTACGCACCTGCGTTTTCGGATCGCCAAGTAGGGATGCCACAGGCCTGCCTGCTCCGTGGCCAGCATAAGTCCCGCTTTGCGTCCCGGACATTGCGGCGAGGTTTAGGAGATCGCAGCGGCGATGCCGTCTTCGAGCGTTACTGACTCATGAACCTCGTTAGACCGACATGCACCAGCGATGGCAGGAAAGCTCGGGCTCGACCCCGCTTCCAGAGACACGCCAACACACCAACGGACGAAGAAGAGCAACGCGATGAATCGCGCCCGCGGAAACGGGTCGCTGAGGGTTTTGCCGGAAACGACAAAGGAGAGCCGTATGGCCAGAGCAGGCGACATCATCGAGAACCCCGTAACCGGAGAGCGAATCACCTTCGTGAAAACCGCCCGGGACGCGGGCGGCGAGTTGCTGCGGTTCGAGTATCTGGCCCCGGCCCACACCGCCGGTCCGCCCCTCCACGTCCATCCCTACCAAGAGGAGCGATTCGTCGAGATCCTCTCGGGCAAGCTGCGCGCCCGCCTGGGAAAAGACGAGCGGAGGGGCGTTCCCAGGAACCCGCTGCGGGCGGCGGCCACGGCCCGAGAATACGGAGATGAGCTGCGGCTCGCGTGGCCTCCCTTCGCCGTACAGAAGGCGCTCCTGGGACTGCTCGCGCCGGTTTGCAGGTTGCTGGGGTACGGAGGCCGTTATCCGAAGCACGGCGACTCCGAATCAAGCCCACCATGACACTCGCCCACTACGGAGAAATGATTGGAGGTCGCTGTGTTTACCGCCTACGTCGTCGCCGCCCTCGCGTTGACGCCCGGCTGGTTGCGTTCGGAAATGGTGCTCGACCACTTCGGGGTCGCCGAGGCGAGCTGGCGAGACGCGGCCGAGAAGGAACCGCACTTCGTCATCTCGGAGACGCCGCGCTTCGTGGGACGCGCCGTGGCCGCGCTCGCCGCGGATCCGGACGCGATGCGCTGGAGCGGCCAATCGCTGTCGAGCGGACAGCTCGCGAAAGCGTACGGCTTCACCGACCTCGACGGCTCCCGACCCGACGCCTGGCGCTACATCCGTGAAGTCCAGGACGCGGGCAAGCC
>JBOHBL010000726.1:0-2682 GCA_050698295.1 Rubrobacteraceae bacterium
GGACGGGACTTTGACCGTCTTCGCCGCCGCTTCGCTCACGGACGCATTCGAGGAACTGGGGGAGGACTTCGAGGAGGAAAATCCCGGCGTGGAAGTCACGTTCAACTTCACGAGTTCCTCGACGCTCGCGACTCAAATCACGCAAGGAGCGCCCGCCGACGTCTTCGCCTCCGCCGACGAGGCGCAGATGGAGAACGTGGCGAACGAGGATCTTCTGTCCGGCGAGCCGGAGATATTCGTCGAGAATCGCGAGGTCGTCGTCGTTCCCGAAGAGAATCCGGCGGGTGTAGAAGAATTCGGAGACCTCTCGGAGCCGGGCATCCGGCTCGTGCTCGCCCTCGACGAAGTCCCGGCGGCGGAGTACGCCCTCGAAATACTCGGCAATGCCGCCGAAGACCCCGAGTATGGCCCCGAGGTCGAGCAAGCCGTGCTCGACAACATCGTATCGAGGGAGGAGGACGTGCGGGCGTCGGTCAACCGGGTGGTCATCGGGGACGCGGACGCGACGTTCGGATACGCCAGCGACGTCACGCCGGATATTCGGAACGAAGTCGAGGTCGTCGAGATTCCGAGCGATTTACAAGTCGTCCCGACGTACCCCATAGCCGCCCTCGAAGAGAGCGGCAATCCGGAGCTGGCGCGGATGTGGGTGGATCTCGTCCTCTCGGATAAGGGCCAAAGCGTACTCGAAGAGTGGGGTTTCGAGCCGGTGGCGCGTTGAGGACAGGGAAGAAAGCCTTCCTGAAAGTCTCCGGAGGCAGGGATTGGCTCGCATCCGGGCTGGCGATAGCCGCTTTGGGACTTCTCGCCGGGTTCATCGTCGTGCCGATTTTGAGCATGGTCATCTGGACCGTGAACGAGGATTCCTGGCGGGCGATGGCGTCTCCGGTCGCGCTCGCGGCGCTTTGGGTCAGTCTCAAAACCACCGCCGCGACGATGGTGATCCTGATCCTGATCGGCACTCCCGCCGCTTATCTTTTGGCGCGGGTGAAGTTTCCGGGGAGTTGGGTTGTCAACACGCTCATCGAGCTTCCGATAGTCCTGCCTCCATCGGCGGCGGGTATCGCGTTGCTCCTCGCTTTCAGCCGGTTCGGATTGCTCGGGGAGTATCTGAACGTGTTCGGGATCACCTTGAGCTTCACCACGATTGCGGTGGTGTTGAGCCAGGTCTTCGTGGCTGTGCCGTTCTACGTGCGGCAGGCCGCGACGGGTTTCGGGGAGGTGGACCGAAATATCGAGGAGGCCGCGCTCGTGGACGGGGCGGACAGGCTCGCGGCGTTCTTCCGGGTGACGGTCCCGCTGGCGTTTCCGGCGCTGGTGGCCGGAGCGATAGTCGCGTGGGCGCGGGCATTGGGGGAGTTCGGGGCGACGATCATATTCGCCGGAAACTTCCGGGGCGTCACCCAGACCATCCCGCTCGCCATCTACACCGAGTTCCAGAGTAATTTGGACGCGGCGGTCGCGCTCTCGCTCCTCGTCCTCGGGTTCGCCTTCGCCGTGATCCTGACCGTCAGGTATTTTTCGTTCAACAAATTCTCCCGGTCTTACTGATCTCAGCACAGGAATTCAACCTGAGTTCGCGAATCGTTGGTTCACGATCCAGCCCGGGCGGCGACCGTGAAGCGCGGTGCGGGACGCTCGACGATGGGCCAGTGCAAGGCGGCGGCCAGGACGGCGAGAGCGATGCCGGCCCACCATACAGGGGTGAAGGAGCCCGTCTGCTCGTAGGCGACTCCGCCGAGCCACACTCCCATAAACGCCCCGACCTGATGGCTGAAAAAGACGATCCCGAAAAGTGTCCCCAAATACCGGGTCCCGAACATCACCGCCACGAGCCCGGAGGTCAGCGGCACCGTCGAGAGCCACAGAACCCCCATCGCGGCGGCGAAGAGGAGCACGACCGCAGGTGTCGGTGGAAGGGTGATGAAAAGCCAGATCACCGCGCCTCTCGCCAGGTAGATGCCCGCCAGCAACTTCCGCTTGCTGTACCATCCCCCAAATACTCCCGACGCATACGACCCCACGACGTTGAACAACCCTATGAACGCCAGCGCCCAGGCCGCGACTGCGGGGCCTGCGGTGTTCATCTGCGCGTGTCCCCCGTGCGAGTGCCCCGCGACGTCCGCGATATGCGCTGGCAGGTGCGTCGTGATGAATGCCAGTTGGAAGCCGCAGACAAAGAACCCCGCCACCAGCAGCAGATAACTTCCGTGCCCGAACGACTGGCGCGCCGCCTCTCGGGCCGGCAACGTCGGCTCTTCCGTACTTTCCCGTTCTCTCCTGTCGCCCCGCAAAGCAACGGCGAGCGCGGGAACGAGGACCATGAAGCAGGCGAGCAAGAGAAGGGCGGTCTGCCAGCCGTAGTCCGCGAGGAACGCCTGCCCGAGGGGCGCGAACGCGAACTGTCCGAGCGACCCGGCGGCCGTCGCGAGCCCCATGGCCTGCGAGCTCTTCTCCCGCGGCGCCAACCGTCCCAGCGCCGCTATGACGATGGTGAAGGAGCCGCCGGAGAGCCCGAGACCCACCAGCAATCCCGCCGTGAGGTTGAAGGCGAGCGGCGTCGAACTTACCGCCATCAACGCCACACCTGCGGCGTAGATCGCGCCTCCGGCGGCGAGTACGCGGGCGGAACCGTAGCGGTCGGCCACGGCCCCCGCAAACGGTTGCCCCACGCCCCAGACG
>JBOHBL010000727.1:0-1672 GCA_050698295.1 Rubrobacteraceae bacterium
CGTTGGTCCGTTCGAGCCTGTGAGGACGCCTCGCCGGGATGCGCGATTCGCGAGGGTGTGGAGATCGCGCGGGAAACGGCCGGAGGATGTGCCGCCGCGCGAGCGTGATTGGTGGAACCTGTACGTCAGGCTGACCGAGATGCACGTGCCGGAGCTTTTGGCGCTGGTCATATACGAATGGAGGGGCCAGCCCTGGGAGTTCTACCGCGACGTGGCGAGGCATCTCTGGGACGAGGCTCGCCACGCGATGCTCGGCGAGGTGGCTTTCAAGACGAGGGGCGCGGACATGTTCGAAGTTCCTCACGAGATATCGTTCGCGGAACTGCCGAACACGAGGTTGGATCCGAGGGATCGGTACATGCTGCTTTGGGGCGGGGAGCAGGGCGCCATGAAGGGAAACACCGGCAAGCGGCATCAGCACGAGATCGCCACGGTGGCGACGGATCCCCTGTCCATCACGTTCCACGATTTCGACTGGGCAGACGAGGTCCTGCACGTGCATATCGGACGGAGGTGGCTGAAGTCGCTCTTCGACTCGCGGGAGGAGATGAATCAGAAGGCCGCGGCATTATGGCTGATGTACGAGCAATTCATGCAAGAGGACCTCAAGCTGACCGGACGCGACGTCTGGTGGGATGAATTCTACGAGAAGGCGCGAAATCTGGACGAGCATCGATGATCCGAGAGGCGCTTGCAGAGTAGTTCTGAAGGAGACGCGGCGGTACGGGGCTTTGGAGTTTTGCGTAAAGGAGCCGGGCGGCTGGTCCGGCCAGGGGAAAGGACGGAAGACATGCCTGAGTTGGTGACACGCGGGCAATTTTTGACCCAAAGCGGCAAGGTCGCGCTGGGGATGGGCTTTGCTGGCGCCCTGCTCGCCGGGTGCGGCGGGGATCAGGGCGCCGGCGGACAGGTTGTCTACTGGAGCAACCTCGAAGGATCGGAGCCACAAGACTACTTCGGGCGGAACATAGAGAAGCCGTTCGAGAACGCGAACGACGGCACGAACCTCGAGGTCACCTTCCAGGCTCCCGCGGAGATGGACCGGGTCGTCCGCACGGCGTTGCAGGGCGGCGAGGGGCCGGACGTGGTGATGGCTCCCGGACCCGCCGGAGCGCAGGAGTACACCGACGCGAACCTCCTCCTGGAACTCGACGAGTACGCCGAGCAGTACGGCTGGCAGAACAAGATACTCGGCTGGGCCCTGGATCTCGGCCGCTACGAGGGCAACCTGTACGCCATCCCGTATCAGCTTCAAACGATGCTGCTCTACTACAACCAGAGCCTCTTCGAGGAGAAGGGTATGGAGCCTCCCGCCAACCGCGACGAACTCGAGTCGATGGCCGAGGAGCTTATGGGGCAGGACATCGTCCCGTTCGCCGCCGGAATCAGGGACGAACCGCCCGCGGTCGAGTGGTTCCCGACCGTGTTCTGGAACCACTACTCCGGGCCGGACGCGCTTTACCAGGCGCTGACCGGCGAGATCCCCTTCTCGGAGCCCGTCTTCGTCGAGGCCATAGAGCTCTTCAACACCTACGTCCAGAATGGCTGGTTCGGCGGTAGCCGCGAGAGGTTCTTCTCGAATGGGTTCGACGCGCTGCACGCCGATCTCGGGGACGGCAATGCGGCCATGAACATGGAAGGGTCCTGGTTCATGGCGACCGCAAGCGAGTTC
>JBOHBL010000728.1:0-3828 GCA_050698295.1 Rubrobacteraceae bacterium
GTCGTCCATGAAGGCGACGGCGTGAGGGTTCCCCATCGAGACGCGCAAAAAGTCGTAGGCTCCGGCCTCGACCTCCCCCTCGAAGGCGGGAGGACCCATGTCCACCCGTGAGGAGCCGTCGTCGCGAAGGACAACCTTCTTCACTCCCGCCCCCGTTTCCACGGTGAGGTCGTCTCTGTCTATGGTCCCTTTGTCTCTCGCGTATCTCGCCAGGCACCGGATGCCGTTGCCGCACATCTCCGAGGGGGAGCCGTCGGAGTTGTGGTAGACCATCCGCAGGTCCGCGACATCGGAGGGGGCGGGCACCAGGATCCCGTCCGCCCCGATCCCGAAGCGCCGGTCGCACACCCGCCGGGCGAGAACCGGCAGGTCACGTCCTTCGACCTCCTCAAAGCCGAGGATGATGAAGTCGTTGCCGCACCCGTGCATTTTCGTAAAGCGCATGTTGACCAGGATTCTAGTATAAACAGCCTGTGGACGGCGGAAGCGAAGTCTGTCTGGAACAACGGGTCGAGAAGCTCTGGGACTCCGGGATGTCCGTCGAGGAGATATCCGCCGAGATGGGCGTGGACGAGGGCTGGGTGGAGACCCTGATCCGGACGTGGTCCGGCGGAGAAGAACGGGGCCGTGACTGAATCGCCCTTTGTGGGCGCCCTCCTGTTTGGGCTTGCGGCGTCGAGCGCGCTCGTGATCGGGGGCGTGGCCGGAGCTTTTTGGGACCCGCCCCGGCGGCTGGTGGCGGTCGCTTTGGCTTTTGCCAGCGGAGCCCTCATCACCGCCCTCTCCTTCGACCTCTTCGAGGAATCGTTCAGGCGCGGGGGCGTTGCGCTATCCGGCATCGGGCTTCTGGCCGGGGCCGGGGTTTTCGTGGCCGTGGACGAGATCCTCGACCGCTACGTCGAGGGCGCCGGAGGCGGAGTTTCGGGCTTCGCCATCCTCGCCGCCGTCACCCTCGACGGCATCCCCGAGAACATGGCTCTCGGCGTCACCATTTTGCAGGGAGCGGGCACGACGCTGCTCGTCGCCGTCTTTGCCTCGAACCTCCCCGAAGCCCTCTCCGGCGCGGTCGGGATGCGCGCGCAGGAGTGGTCCCGGCGCTTCGTCGTCGTGGTGTGGAGCGCGACCGCTCTTTTGCTCGCCGCCTCCGTCGTCGTCGGGAGCGCCGCGCTCTCCGGCGTCGGCGATAGACCTCTCTCCGTCCTGCTCGCCTTCGCGGGGGGAGCCGTGTTGGCGTCCCTCGCCGACACGCTCATGCCCGAGGCCTACCGCGAAGGGGGCGGCCTCGTGGCCTTCGCCACCGTCGCCGGGTTCTTCCTCTCGTTTATGGTGGAGAACTTGTAAAGTAACGACTATGGGAGAAGGCTTCGACAGGAACTTTCGTGGAAGGCGCACCGAGGACGAGCGGCTGCTCTCCGGCGTCGAACTCGAGGCGGCGTTCAAGCACACCGATACGTGGCGCGTCCTTCGCATCATGGGCGAGTTCGTCGAGGGGTTCGAGGAACTCGCCGCGCTCGGTCCCGCCGTGACGCTCTTCGGGTCGGCCCGCGTCGGGCCTGAAGACTCCATGTACCGGGCCGCATCCGAGGTGGGACGGTTGCTCGGCGAGGCGGGGTTCGCGGTGATCACCGGCGGAGGGCCGGGCATCATGGAGGCCGGGAACCGGGGGGCGAAAGAGGCGGGAGCGAAGTCGGTGGGGCTTGGGATCGAGCTTCCGTATGAGGCCGGAGTCAACGAGTACGCCGACACCGCGATCATGTTCCGCTACTTCTTCGTCCGCAAAACGATGTTCGTGAAGTACGCTCAGGCGTTCGTGATCTTCCCCGGCGGCTTCGGCACGATGGATGAGCTTTTCGAAGCATTGACCCTCATCCAGACCGGCAAAGTCCGCAACTTCCCCATCATCCTTTTCGGGAAGGATTACTGGAATGGCTTGATCGATTGGCTCGAAACCTCGATGGCCGAGGAGGGCAAAATCTCCTCAGCCGACCTCGACCTGGTGACGGTCACCGACTCCCCGGAGGAGGCGCGCGATGAGATCCTGACCTCCTCGAAACTTCGCGCCGCCGAGGAGGAAGAGTCCCGCGAGCAGACACGCCGGGCCGTCGAGGATTGAGTGGCAGGATCGTATTTTCCGGCTCATCCGTATTCGTTTGAAAGAGGAGGAACTTTGGAAGTTCGCAGGTATGAAGAAGGGGATCTCGAACCGCTTTCGCGCATGATACCGCTCGCCTTCGGCGGCACCGTGGAGGAGGGCGGACGCGAGTACGATCCCGAGTGGAACCTCCGGCTCGACCTCGAACAGGTCCACATCATCGAGGACGACGGCGAGGCGCGAGCGAGCGCGACCGTGTTGCCATTGGAGGTCTTCGTGGACGGAGAGGCGGTCCCGATGGGCGGCGTGGCGGCGGTGTTCGCGCACCCGGCATATCGGAGGCGCGGATACGCCGGGAAGCTCATGCGGACTCTCCTCGCCGATTTGCGCCGTCGCGGCGTCCACCTCTCGATGCTGTGGCCGTTCAACCACTCTTTCTACCGCGCGCATGGGTATGAGTTGGCGGGAGAATCCATCCGGCACAGGCTCAACCCGAGGGAACTCGAAACGAGCGACGAGCAAAGAAACGTTCGGGCATTCCGGGAGGAAGACCTGCCCGGCGTCATCTCCGTCTTCGAGAAACAGGCGTCGCGGCATCAGATGTGCGTCAGGCGGGACAGGAAGGTCTGGGAGAAAATCCCCGAGAGGAAGGAGTGGAACCTCGCCGTCCACGAGCGGGACGGGAACATCGAAGGCTATATTCTTTACCGGATGGGGAGCGTGGACGAGAAGCGTTCCGTCAAAGTCCTCAACCTCGTCGCCGCGACGAAGGAGGCTCGGGCGGGATTTCTTTCGTTTCTCGCATCATATGACCCGATGGACTATCTCGTCACGCTCGACGCGCCGAGGGGTTCGCCGCTCCACCCGTACCTCGTGAGTTCGCACGTCGAGATGGAGATCGAGACCGAGTTCATGCTCCGCCTCGTGGACGTGGAGGGCGCGCTCGGACACCTCCGGCGCGAGGCGAAAGCTCCGCTCGTCCTCGAAGTCTCCGACGACGGAATACCGGAGAACAACGGCGAGTTCACCATCGGGAGCGGGAAGGCGTTTCGGGGGAACGGGGCGAGACATCGAGTGTCGCTCGACGTTCGGCGGCTCGCGCAATTGTACGCCGGGTATCTTCCGGCGCGGAAGCTCGCCGAGCACGGTCTCATACAGCCCGACTCCGAGAAAGCCCTCGAACTTCTCGAACAATTCTTCCCGGTCGGCGACCCGTGGGTTTATCCGACGGATCATTTCTAAAAGCCGTCGGCGAAAACCTCGCGCGTTCGACGCGGGTCCGTCCATCGTGGCCCGCATCCACCGGCAATAAACGATCGCTCGGTAAAAAATCACTCATTTGAGTGATATACGGACGTGCCCGAGGGTGGCATAGTGGGAGCGTCGAAACGTTCCACGGAAAGGAAGGGCAACATGACGAAAACCAGCCACCCGAGGGTCTGGATCACGCTGGCTCTGGCGACGGCGCTGGCGGTGGCGGCGAGCCTTTTGGCAATGCCGACCCAGGCCGCCTTCCCCGGCAAGGACGGCAAGATCGCCTTCGCTATGGACGACGGCAACGACGACGAGATCTTCACCATGAACCCGGACGGCACGGGCCTCAAGCAGCTCACCGACAACGACGCCTCCGACGACGACCCCTCCTTCTCGCCCGACGGCAGGCGCATAGTCTTCGAGAGCAACCGGGACGACCCGAACGAGGACGACATCTTCGTGATGAAGGCCGACGGATCGAA
>JBOHBL010000729.1:0-2995 GCA_050698295.1 Rubrobacteraceae bacterium
GCGTATCGGAGTGAACCATCGAGGGGCATGTGTCGAAGGTTCTCAAAAAGCTCGGGCTTCGGTCGCGGGCGGGGATCGCGGCGTGGGTGGCCGAGGAGGGAAGGGTCGGCGAAGGCTCGCGGTGAGAGAAGGTCTTAACCGAACATTGACGGGAAGACGTTGTCGAAGAAGAGGCGTTTGAGGAGTTCGCCCCGGCTCTTTACGCCGACTTTCTCGAAGACGTTTCGGAGGTGGTTTTGAACCGTGTACTCGGAGATGAAGAGTTTGGCGGATATTTCCTTCGTCGAGGAGCCTCGGGCGAGGAGGCGGGCGACTTCCTCTTCACGTCGGCTGAGTTCGTATGAGGCCATGTTGAAGAGGGCGACCTCCTCGGGCCTCGCCGGCTCGATGACGATGACGGTTTCGGAGGGGCGGGCTTCGGTGAGGGAGCCGTAAAGGGCGATCCAGCGTCCGGACCTCGTCCGGGCGCGGAGGCGCGGAACGCCGCCCGCCTCGGGGCCGAGGGTTCTTCGGAGCGCGCCGCATACCGACCGAACCGCCGCCGGGAGGCCATCCCCCTCGCGCCACCGAGGCCCGAGGTTCTCGAGTTCGCCGAGCCAATATTCCGCCGCCGGGGTGTGGAAGACGACCCGGCTCCGATGGTCGAGGCTCAAAACGCCCGGCGTTTCGAGGGCGGAGGCTTCGCCGTCGGAGGTTTCGCCGTCGGAGGCTTTCGCCCGGAGGGCGGCGGTTTTGAGGCCCGCTCCGATGTGCGGGGCGAGGCGTTCGAGGAGTGAGGTTTCGCGTGGGGTGAAGTTCCGGCCTCCCGCTCCGCGGATGAGATCGACGCCCCCCCACGACGAGCCGCCCGCCGTGAAGACGACGCGCATCTCGTGGGCGAGGCCGAGCGGGCGGAGAAGCTCGCGGTATCGCGGCGAATCGTCGAGGGAGCCTCCGGCGAGATCCTCGAGCAAAGCCACCGACCGGCGGCTCCTCACCATCTCCTCGATCTGCTCGCGGTCGTGCTCGAAGTAAAGGTGCTCGAGGAAGAGGACGGCCTCCCGCGCGCCCCCCATCTCCTCGGCTATCGCATGCGTTATGAAGCCGCTTGCGGGATCCACGGTCGAGCCGCAATGCGCGTCGAAGGGGATCGCCCGCCGCAGGCGATCCACCACCGCACCGAGAAGCTCCGGGCCGTCGAGGGCCGAATGGCAAAGCCGCTTCACCTCCGAGAACGTCCGATCCTCCACCGCGCCGCCCACGCCCACAGTCCGCCTCCTTCCGCCTCCGCCGGGAAATGGCAGATTTCTGCCATATACCCGCCACATCCCGCGCCCTAAAGTCCGATTCGCAACAAAAACACCGAACGGAAGGAGTATACCGTAATGATCGGCACAAAGAACCTCGCGCCACACGCCGCGAGCGCGGGCGCGGAGAGGTCGGTGTGGTACGGAGGATGCCTCCTCACTTTCCTCGCGACGGGCGAGGAGACCGGAGGAAGCTACACGCTCGTCGAGGAATACGGGAGGAAGGGCGTGGGCGCCGAGCCGCCGATGCACGCCCACACCCGCGAGGAGGAGACCTTTTACGTCGTCGAGGGCGAGATGAAATTCCACGTCGGAGGCGAGGTTGTCCCGGCCCCGGCGGGAACGCTCGTCGTGCTTCCGAGGGGGGTGGCGCATCGGTTCGAGATCGTCTCCGACGAAGTGCGGTGCCTCAACCTCCTCACGCCCGCCGGCTTCGAGGGGTTCTTCCGCGAACTCGGCGAACCCGCTCGGGAGGCGGCACTTCCGACGCCGGAGGAGCCGCCGGACTTCGCCCGCATCGCGTCCGTGGCGGCGAAGTATGGGATCGAGATGGTCGAGACGAATACAGAAAAGGAGCGGCGCATGACGGCGAACGAAAAGACGGGGCCATACGCGCGCGGGGCGGACACGGGGTCTCCAGTGTGGTTCATGGGCATCCGGGTATCTTTCCTCGCCGACTCGGAGGAGACCGGCGGACGGTTCGGCCTCATGGAGTTCGAGGCGCGAAAGGGCGACGAGCCGCCGCGCCACATCCACCACCGGGAGGACGAGGCGTTCTACGTGATCGAAGGCGCGATGACATGCTATGTGGGCGAGGAGGCTTACGAGGCCGGCCCCGGAACGTTCGTCCTCCTGCCGCGCGGCATCCCCCACTCGTTTACCGTCGAAACCGACGCGGCGCGGGTACTCGTCCTTGTCGCGCCGGGTGGTTTCGAGGAGTTCTTCCGGGGTTCGCGATTCAGCGAGCCGGCCCTCTCGCCGGAGCCTCCCACACCCGAAGGCCCGCCGGACGTGGCGGCGCTCGTCGCCGAAATGGAGCGGTACGGCGCGGAGGCCGTCGGCCCTCCCGGCCCGCCCCGGCAAATGTGAGTCGAGGGATGGAGAAAGCATCGCTGGAGTGCGGGACGTTTTCAGTCCCGGAAATCCCTCTGAAAAACACGTGTTTCCACGCACGAAATCGGCTTCCCGGATAAGAGTTTGGCAAGAGGCGCCCTCTATGCTTCGTTTCGATGGGGAAGATGTGGGCGTCGGCCTTCACGAGTGGCGGATCGCGCATGGCGTTCCGCGGAAGGAGCGGGACACATATGGCGAGTACGGTGGGGGATCATTCACTGCGAAAGTTTTTGGCCGCTGTGGCGATGTTCGCTGCGGTCGTGGGGGTGATGGCCGCCGGAGGCTCGGCGGCGAGTGGGGAGGAGGCCGGGACGCCCGAAGTGTCCGAGTCGCCCGATGACGCGCAGCTTTTGCGGGAAGCGGAGAGCGAGGGGTCCGTGCGGGTGATCGTGGGCATCGAGACGGATTTCGTCCCCGAAGCCCGGATCGGCCGCGCGCGGGTCGCCGAGCAGCGGGAGGGGATCGAAGACACGACCGATGAACTTCGCGAGGATCTCACCGGGACCGTATTCCGCACGGTGCGCGAGTACGACACCATTCCATACGTCGCCCTCAAACTGACCCCGGAGGCGTTCCGGGAGGCTCGAGAATCTCCG
>JBOHBL010000730.1:0-1214 GCA_050698295.1 Rubrobacteraceae bacterium
GCCTCGAAGCGTTCGAGCCGCTCCATGGCGTCCGGCCCTTTCGGGAGCGAGAGGGGCGGCACCCGCCTGTTGACCTCCCCCGCGACGCCGAGCGGCTCGCGGCTGGTCGCCACGACGCGTAGCCTCGCGCAGGCGCTCAGAATACTTTGAGCGAAGCGGGCGCACTCTTCGATGAGGTGCTCGCAGTTGTCCAAAACGAGGAGCGTCTCTCTCGAACCGAGGTGTTCGAGGAGCGTTTCGTCGAGTGGACACCCCGGCCGCTCTCGAATCGAAAGCGCCCCGGCAACCGCCCGGCTCACGAGCGAAGGGTCAGAGAGCGAGGCGAGTTCCACGAACCATACTCCGCCCTCGAATTCTCCCGACAGTTTCCGGGCCACTGTCAAAGCGAGCCTCGTCTTGCCGCAGCCACCCGAACCGGTGAGCGTCAAAAGGCGATTCTCGGAAAGGAGCCCACAGACCTCCTCGACCTCCCGCTCGCGCCCTATGAAGCTGGTGAGATCGTGGGGAAGGTTGTCGGGCGGGAGCGCCCGGACCCGCTTCGCGGGAAAGACGACCAGCGAATCACGCCCCCTCTGCGGGGCGCCTCCGAGCGGAGCTTCGTTGGGAGAATCCGTCGCGTCCTCCTGACCGGCGACTCATACTACGCAACGACTCTATCAAGTCGCACTCCGCCGCGCATCACTCAAATGAGTGATTTTTGCACGCTATGGAATCCGAGGCGGATGGTCCGCCGCCTTCTTCCCGAGCGCGTCGGCGAAGAAGAGGACCATCGCGCACCCGACGGGGAAGAGGACTTCGTTGAGACCCGTGGAGAAGAGTGCGGCTGTGGAGGGTCGCGGGACGGCCCCGGCTGACATCGCCAGGATCACGGCCCCGAACACGAGCCCGGCGGTCATCCCGACCGTGGCGTGGCCCTTCGCGCCTCCCCACGAGCGTCTCGCCACCCAGCCTATGGCGAACGCGAGAAAACCGTATTCGACGCCTTTGACGACCGCGATCTCGACCGGATACCCTTCTCCCGCCACGACGCCGGAGACCGCGAGCGCCTCCACGACCCCCGCATAGACGATGCGCGAGCCCTCGAACGCCGCGGGACCGGAGAAGGCCCCGATCACAGCCGCGAGCGGCAGCCGATCCTTCGCGACGCCCACCGCGACCGCGAGACCCACACAAACGAACAGCGCCCACGAAACTCCCCCGACGAAGTCGGCGAA
>JBOHBL010000731.1:0-1137 GCA_050698295.1 Rubrobacteraceae bacterium
CGGAAACGAAGCTCGGCGGGGCGGGCGAGCTTGCCCGAGTCCACGACGTGCTCGATCTTGCCCACGACCCTGCTGCCCGAGGGGACGACGACGGTCTCCCCGTCCTCGGCCAGGATGTCGTCCAAGACCTCGCCGGCGACGGTGTCGCCGACCTGCGCGGTCGCCGTCGAGATGGGCTCGTTAGGCGTCTTCGCCGCCGTCGGCGTTCATCCACACGAAGCGAGAGAGTTCGATCCCCTCCGCGATGGCCCGGTCCTCGAAGCGCTCGCGCGCGAAGAGAGGGTCGCCGCCATCGGCGAGGTCGGCCTCGATTTCCACTACGACCTCTCTCCTCGCTCCAAACAGGTCGAGACCCTCGAGTGGATGCTCCACCTCGCGCGGCGATTGGAGCTCCCCGTCCTCCTCCACAACCGGGAGAGCGGCGCCGAGATGCTGGCCCTCCTCGTGCGCTCCGGCCCTCGCGACCGCGCCGGCGTCTTCCACTCCTTCACCGAATCCGCGGATTTCGGCAGAAAGGCGCTGGACCTCGGCTACCTCGTCTCCTTTTCCGGCATGCTCACCTTCCGCGCGGCCGAGAACATCCGCCAAGCCGCCGCGGGACTTCCTCTCGAGGCGATGATGGTCGAGACGGATTCTCCCTACCTCGCGCCGGTCCCCCATCGCGGCAAGCCCTGCGAGCCCGCCTTTGTCGTCGAGACCGCGAAGAAGCTCGCGGAGGTCAAGGGAACCGACCTCGAAACCGTGGCGCGCGTCACGACGGCGAACTTCGATCGCCTTTTTATCCGCGGCGCATGAACTCCTCACGCATCTCGCCCGAGCAGTTCGAGTCCTACGTCGAGGAGGCCCTTTCCTCCGTTCCCGCCGCCTTCCGAAGGTACCTCGAAAACGTCGTGGTGACCGTCGAGGAAGAGCCCCTCGAAGACGACTACGACCAGACCGACACTCCCGACGAGGAGGAGCTCTTCGGCATCTTTCGCGGCATCCCCTTCTTCGAGCGCGACCGCGTCGTCACCGACCTGCCCGCCCAGATCGCCATCTTTCGCGGCCCCATCCTGCGGAGTTGCGCCACCCGCGGCGAGGCCGTCCGCGAGATCCGCGACACC
Organism: Rubrobacteraceae bacterium; assembly: GCA_050698295.1. Taxonomy (GTDB): domain Bacteria; phylum Actinomycetota; class Rubrobacteria; order Rubrobacterales; family Rubrobacteraceae; genus JACCWD01. The sequence goes on from JBOHBL010000731.1 coordinate 1,104, forward strand.
GTCGTCCACGAGCTCGGCCACGCGATCGGCCTGG
>JBOHBL010000732.1:0-1653 GCA_050698295.1 Rubrobacteraceae bacterium
GCTTCAAGGTCGGGGTCGCCTCCATCGCCATCGCCGCCCTCTTCGAGCGCGTACTGGCGCGCGACCTGAGCAAACTGAATATAGAGGAGAACAAACACGAGTGGCCCTCGGCGGAGGAGGTCGAGGAGAGGGTGCGGGCGGCCCACAACCCGCCGCTGGAAGATCCCGCCGTCAAACAGAGCCTCGCCAAATACGTAGACGCCGACACCCTCGGCGAGCGGCTGGAGCTGCTCCAGCGGGTCTGGCCCCGGTTGCGCCGGAAAGTGGAGGAGCAGTTGATGCCGGCTGCGGAGTTGCGAGAGTCTCTGCGGGCCGCCGGGTGTCCGACGAGTCCGGAGGAGATCGGGCTGGGAAGGGACTCGTTCCGGGCGACGTACCGGAGGGCGCAGATGATCCGCTCCCGGTACACCGTCCTCGACCTTGCCAACGAGGCAGGCATCTTCGACGAGTGCGTCGAGGAGCTGTTCGCGCCGGGCGGGTTCTGGAGCGGCGGATAAGAGGAGTACGTCGAGAAACTACGCAAGGAGGAAGAGATGAAGAAGATCGGCATCGGCGCCGACGACGCGGCGCTGGAACTGAAAGCCACGCTCGCCGACCACCTCAAGGAGAGGGGCTACGAGGTCGAGGACTACGGCGTCCGCTCGAAGGAGGAGGCCGCCCGCGACGAGACCGACTACCCGGACGTGGCCGTCGAGGTCGCGGAGGCCGTCGCCAGAGGCGATCACGACCGCGCGATAATCTGCTGCGGGACGGGCATCGGGGTGAACATCACCGCCAACAAGGTTCCCGGCGTGCGCGCCGCCCAGTGCCACGACGTGTACTCGGCCGAGCGGGCGCGGAAGTCGAACGACGCGCAGGTACTCACGATGGGACAGCGTGTGATCGGCCCCGAACTCGCGAAGACGATAGTTGACGCCTGGCTCGAGTCGGAATACGGAGGCGGCTCCTCGGCCCGCAAGGTCGAGAAGATGGAGGAGATCGACCGCCGGTATCATCACGCGACCCAAAGCTAGGGAGCACTCGGCCCGGAGCCAATACGCCCGGAGCTAATAGATTAGGAGGCGACTTGGACTTGAAGACCCGAGAGAGCGTGGATCAGCTCTCCGTAAACACCATCCGGACCCTCTCGATGGACGCTGTGCAGGCGGCGAACTCCGGACATCCGGGGACGCCGATGGCCCTGGCGCCGGTGGTTTACTGCCTGTGGCAGCGGCTTTTGCGCTACGACCCGGAGGATCCCATCTGGCCCAACCGCGACCGGTTCGTCCTGTCGGTCGGGCACGCCTCGATGCTGCTCTACTCGATGATCCACCTGACCGGGATCAAATCGGTTGACCCCGACTACGAGGTGCTCGGCGAGCCCTCGGTGACGCTCGAGGACATAAAGAACTTCCGCCAGCTCGATTCCAAATGCCCCGGCCACCCGGAGTACCGCTGGACGGCAGGCGCCGAGACGACGACCGGCCCCCTGGGCCAGGGCGTGGCCACCAGCGTCGGGATGGCCATCGCCGGAGAGTGGATGGCCGGCTACTTCAACCGCCCCGGCTTCGACATGTTCGACCACGACGTATACGCCCTGTGCGGCGACGGCGACTTGATGGAGGGCATCTCCGGCGAGGCGGCTTCCCTGGCCGGACATCTCAAGCTCTCCAA
>JBOHBL010000733.1:0-8155 GCA_050698295.1 Rubrobacteraceae bacterium
CATCGTTCTCTTCGGCGTTCCGCTTCGCCACCCGAAGGGCATCCTCGCTCACGTCCGAGGCGTGGACTTCGCAATTCGGTCTTTCCTGGGCGATGGAAACGGCGATGGCCCCCGACCCGGTCCCGACATCGAGGACGACGCGCGGATAGCCGCGTTCGTCCACTCGCTCCAGCGCCGCCTCGACCACGCTCTCGGTATCGGGACGCGGTATGAGAGTGTTATTGTCGAGGTAGAGTTTGAGATTACGAAAATAGGCGTAGCCGAGGATTCGTTGGACGGGTTCGCGGGCTTCGCGGCGTGGGATCCAGGCCGAGTAAACCGATAATTGTTCTTCGGATACCCCGTGAAACGCAAGCTCGCTCCTGCGAACCCCGAGCAACTCCGAGAGAAGGATTTCGGCGGATGCTTCGGGTTCGGGGACGCCCGCCGCCGCGAGCCTCCGCGCTGCTTCGCGGGCCGCTGAAGAAGCCGGGGGGCGGGAGGAGTCTCGGTTCCGGGATGGAGATACGCATCGCGCTCCCCCACTCCCCACTCCCTACTCCCTGCTCCCCGCCGCCTCGGCAGCCAGCTTGTCGGCCCTTTCCTGGGCGGAGAGAGCGTTCGTGAACTCTTCGAGGTCGCCGGCGAGCGCGGCTTCCAAATTATGGCTCGTGAGGTTGACGCGGTGGTCGGTAATGCGCCCTTGAGGGAAGTTGTACGTCCGGATCTTGGCCGAGCGGTCCCCCGAACCGACCTGCGCCAGCCGCATCGCTCCCTCCTGCTGCGCCCTTTCCCGCATCTCGCGCTCCAGCAGGCGCGAGCGCAAGATCCTCATCGCCTGCTCTTTGTTCTGGAGCTGGGACTTTTCGTTCTGACACGTGACGACGAGCCCGGTCGGTTTGTGGGTGATCCTCACCGCCGAATCCGTCGTGTTCACGCTCTGTCCGCCGGGGCCGCTGGAGCGGTACACGTCCACTTCCAGGTCGTTCTGGGCTATGTCGATCTCGACTTCTTCGGCTTCGGGAAGCACCGCGACCGTCGCGGTGGACGTGTGGATCCGCCCCTGAGATTCCGTCTTCGGGACGCGCTGGACGCGGTGGGTGCCGCCCTCGTGCTTGTAGAAAGAGAACGCCCGGTCGCCCTCGATCTCCATGACCACCTCTTTGTAGCCCCCGACTTCCGCCGGGCTCGATGAGAGGATGTTGTGCTTGAAACCGAGGCGGTCGGCGTAGCGAGCGTACATCTCCCGAAGCTCGCCCGCGAAGAGCGCCGCCTCGTCACCGCCGGTGCCGGCCCGAATCTCGACGATCACATCCTTGTCGTCGTTCGGGTCGCGGTCTATGAGTTCGGCGCGTATCTCCTCGGCGAGTTCGTTCGCCCGCTCCTCCGAGACTTGCGCTTCCTCGGCGAAGAACTCTTTTTCCTCGGCGTTCTCCGCCGCCGACACGAGCCCTCTCGCGTCCTCGGCCTCTTTTGTCGCATCGAGGAAGCCCTGCGAAAGCTCCGAGCCCTTCCTCATGCGGGCGTGTTCTTTCGCGACCTCGGCGTAGCGGCGCTGATCGGAGTAGATATCCGGGTCTGAGAGTTCTTTAGTGAGCGCGTCGTAGCGCGAGAGCGTTTCTTTTGCGAGTTTTGCGACCTGTTCGTCCAATGCTCAGATCACCAGCTTGCTGGTTCCGTCTTCTTTTATCCTCGCCTCTTCTTCGAGCGCGAGGACCTTCTTCAACGACGCCATCGCCACCTCGACCATCCCGTCATCGGGCTCGCGAGTCGTCAGCTTTTGCAGTTGCAATCCCGGCCAGACGAGAGCGCGCACGAGACCGTTATCCTGATGGCGCGCGCTCCACATGATGAACTCGAAAGCGATGCCCGCGACGAGCGGTATCACGATGATGCGGCTGACGACCATCAAGAACCATCCCGTCACACCGAGGAGCGAAAATACCAGGATGCTCAAAACGAGCACATAGAGAACAAAGCTCGTGCCGCAACGGACGTGCATCGTATCGAGGTGGCGGGCGTTCTCGGGGGTGAGTTCGTCGCCCGCTTCGTAGACTTTGATCGCCTTGTGTTCCGCGCCGTGGTAGCCGAAAAAGCGTTTGATGTCCTTGCTGACGGCGGTGATCACGAGGATGTAGGCGATGAAAATGGCGATCCGGATGATGCCCTCGACGAGGTTGAAAAGCACCGCGTTCTCGATGGCGCTCCCGAGCAAAGCCCCGATCCCCTTCGTCGCAAGCACGGGAGCCACGAGGAACAACCCGAGCCCGAGCAGCATCGCAAAGAGGAACGTTATGGCGATCTCTTTTGTCGAGAGGTCCTCATCCTCTCCGAGCGCGATGTTCGTCGAAGCGGTGAGGAGCTTCATCCCGAGCCAGAGCGTCTCACCCAGAGAAAGAAAACCCCGAATTATGGGGAGCCGGAAGATTTTGTTCTTGCGGGTGATCGAGCGGAAGCGGTCGGCCTGCACCTCCATCTCGCCCTCGGGGTCGCGAACCGCCATCCCCCAGAAGTTGGGGGAGCGCATCATCACGCCCTCCATCACCGCCTGTCCGCCGACGCGCATATTTTTACTGGTTCTGGCGCCTGCGGCGACGCTCGAAGCGCTGGACGCGCCCCCCCGTGTCAACTATGCGCTGGCGTCCGGTGTAGAACGGATGGCTCGCGCTCGAAATATCCAGTTCGACGAGCGGGTACGTGTTCCCGTCCTCCCACTCGATGGTCCGCTCGGTCTCCACCGTCGAGCGGCTCAGGATCGCGAAGTCCGCGCTCGCGTCCCGAAACACGACCGGACGATACTCCGGATGAATGTCTTTTTTCATGATCTTCCTCCGTGCGTTCTTTTTTCGCGGCTACAAGTTTATATGATGGGACTACAGTGAGTAGTGAATAGTGAATAGTATTTTTTCTACTCACTACTCACCGCGAGTGAAGCGAGCCTAGCTCCTCACGCGCTGGAGTTCGCGGAGGAACTCGGCGTTCGTGCGCGTCTCCTTGAGCTTCTGGATCAGGAGTTCTATCTTCTGCCCGGAGTCGAGGGCGTTGAGGATGCTGCGAACCTGCCAGACGCGCTGGGCCTCGGAAGCCTCCATCAGGAGCTCTTCCTTCCTCGTGGACGAGTCCTCGATGTTTATCGCCGGGTAGATGCGCCGGTTGGCGAGCTTCCTCTCCAGGTGGATCTCCATGTTGCCCGTGCCCTTGAACTCCTCGTAGATGACCTCGTCCATCCGGCTCCCGGTCTCGACCAATGCGCTTCCGAGGATCGTCAGCGAACCTCCGAACTCGATGTTTCGGGCCGCGCCGAAGAACTTCTTGGGCGGGTAGAGCGCGGCGGAGTCCACGCCGCCGGAGAGTATTCGTCCCGAGGCCGGGGCAGCGAGGTTGTAGGCGCGGGCGAGGCGCGTGATCGAGTCGAGGATCACCACCACGTCCTCTCCCTCTTCGACGAGGCGTTTGATCCTCTCCAGGAGAAGCTCGGCGACGGCGATGTGGTTGTCGGCGGGCTGGTCGAAAGTCGAGGCGACGACCTGGGCCTCCTGCACGCTGCGCTGCCAGTCGGTGACCTCCTCCGGCCGCTCGTCGGCGAGCAGCACGAAGAGGCTCACCTCCGGGTAGTTCGCCGCGATGGACTGGGCTATTTGCTTCAGGATCGTCGTTTTGCCGGCCTTCGGCGGCGAGACGATGAGACCGCGCTGGCCCTTGCCGATGGGCGTGATGAGGTCTATGACCCTGGGTGCGATGTCGTTCGGCTTCCACTCCAGGCGCAGCCTATCCTGCGGGAAGAGCGGCGTGAGGTCGTCGAAGTTCGTGCGCCGGCGGCCCTTCTGCGGCTCCTGGCCGTTGACCGTCTCGATCCGGACCATCGCCGGGTACTTCTCGCCGTCGCGGGCCTGACGGATCTGACCGGTTATGAAGTCCCCGCGCCGGAGGTTGAAGCGCTTGATCTGGCTCGTCGAAACGTAGACGTCGCCCTTGCTCTGACTGTACCCCTTCGTCCTCAAAAAGCCGAACCCGTCCGGCAAAACGTCGAGGATGCCGTCCTGAAACTGCGAATCACCCTCGCGCTGCTCTTTTTGCTGCTTTTTCTGCTTCTGCTGCGGCTGCCTCTGGGGCTGAGGGGCCGGAGCTTCCGGCGCTTCGACGGCCCCGTTCGCTACGTCCGACGATCCATCGACGGTGGCGGGGGTTTCGGCTCTCGTCTCCGCGACGGTCCCGCCGTTCGACGAGGGCGGCGCACCGGTCGTGGCGACCGACTGCTGTTGTTCGGCGGCCTGTTCGGTGGCGACCTTGTAGATCATCTCGGCGAGTTCGCCTTTGCGGTACTTTCTGTACTGCTCGATGCCGAGTTGGGAGGCGATCTGGTGCAGGTCGCTCAGTCGCTTGCGTTCGAGGGTGGATAGTTCGGTCATGCTACTCCGCCTTTCCTCTTGATAGCGTAAAAGTGTTGCTCGTGGTTTGGTTCAAAGTTCGTCCGAGACTCTTCAAAGCTGGAAGCCCTGCAACCCGGCTTCGGGTTCGAGAGCGTGGATGGTGTCTATAAATCTTATCATACGCGGCTCGCTCGACATCACCACCGTGTGCGTCCTCCCTCCGCCCCGGAAGTAACGAACTCCTCTCAAGGTCTCTCCCGTCGTGAGCCCGGTCGCCGCGAAGACCACGTCGTCCCCGCGAACGAGGTCGTCGAGGGCCAGTTTCTTCTCCGGGTCTTCGAGACCGTACTCTTTGAGTTTCTCTACCTGTGAACGCTGGATCGGCCACATCCGCGCCTGCATCCCGCCCCCGAGACACTTTATAGCCGCCGCCGAAAGCACCCCTTCCGGAGCGCCCCCGACGCCGATTACCGCGTGGAGGTCCGCGCCGCGAAGCCCGACCGCGATCGCGGGGGTCAAATCTCCTTCGGGACGAATGTGTATCCGCGCTCCCGTCGCCCGTATCTCCTCGATCAACTCCTCGTGGCGGTCCCGATCCAGAACGGCGACCGTCAGTTCGGACGTCTTCCTCCCCATCGAGTCGGCGATGGCCTCGATGTTCTCGGAGGCGGAAACGTCTATGTCGATGTGCTCCTTCGCCCGAGGTCCCACGATGAGTTTGCTCATGTACATGTCCGGGGTGCGGAGCATGGTCCCCACAGGCGCGGCCGCCACCGCGACGATGGAGCCTTCCTGGCCCTTTATGAGCAGCGAAAGCCCCTCGATCGGCTCGATGGCGAGGTCCGCTTCGGGTCTACTTTCTCCGATGGAATCGCCGACTCTCAGCGTTCCCGGTTGCGTGGTCAAAGAGCGTGTCATGCCGTGTTCGTCGGTGCGCTGCTCGCGCAGGATCGCGATCCGCCCCGCCACGGAGACTTTTTCGAGTTCGTCTTTGAAGCTCTCCGCCGCCAGCGTGTAAGCCTTCTCCGGCGTGCCCGAACCTTCGAAGCGGGCGACCTTCAGCGCCACAAACTCCGTGACGGCGGCGTACTCCATCACCGCGGAAGCCACTCTGGTCGGATCGGAACTAGAAACACCGATGGACGTTCACCATACCTCCCGTTACCCGCCCTCGACCGCCAGAACGACGGGCAAGGTCTGCGCGGGATTTCAAGTGGAATGATCCGAAAGCGGTGCGACTCTGGATCCCCTCTAGTCTACACCAGAAACGCGGTCCCGACCACCCGCGCCAATCACCTTAGCCGATCGCCTCGCGGGCGAGCCCGAGCAATGCTCCGTCCAACCCGTCGCCCGCCGGATCGTTGTCGCAGTAAAAGACCGGCTTTCCTTCCTCCGAGCCGCGAAACGTCACCACGTCCACCGCCGCGGCCTTGATCTCCGTCAAATACCCATCGACTTCCCGCATCCCGTCCAAATCCTCCGCGAGCCTCATCCGGTTAGACAAATTCCCCGAAGCCCCGACGACTTCGCATCCATAATTCTCTTCGAGGAATTCGGACAATTTATCCAGCACCGCTTCCGGCGCGGTCGAGACGTATCCGACCTTCATCCCGCGAACCTCGCCGACCGGACGCGGACGGAACACGACGGGAATGACGGGGAGATCCGGCCTTATTTCGCGGATCGCCTCCACGATTTGCCGCACCTTCTCCTCGCTCGCCATCGGCTCCTCGCTCATCGTGAGGACGAGAAGATCCGAGACGAGCAGGCGGTAAGTCCCGAGGAACCCGACGATGTACTCCGGGTCCTGATGCGCTCCGGCAACGAGGATGCGCTTCTCCACCTCCACCGGCGGCATCGCCGCCCCGGAACCATCGAAGAGAGTCATCCCGGTATCGAGGGTGTTCGCGAGCCTCGCTCCCTCCAGAACGTTCGAGACGAACGGCTCCCCTGCGAGCCCGCCACCGCACCTGCGACACCCGACGGTGGTCACGCGGCTGAGGGCGGCGGTCTCATAGTAATCGCTCGCCGCGTGAGACCCGCGCCTCAACGCTTCGAGCAAATAATCACTTCCAACTTCCAACTTCCTACCTTCAATGACCTCCGGCTCTGGCGGACCGCCGCGTCCCATCGAGACCACGCCCGGCTCGAAGCCCTCGCGAGCGAGGAGTCGAGCCAGATACCCCGAGACCGCCGTCTTCCCGACCCGCTTTCCCGTGCCCACGACCGCGATGGACGGCTTCTCCGAGATGTCGTGAAACTCCGGCGGACGCATCTCGAAGTCGCTCCCGATGTACCTGGCTCCACAAGCGAGAGAGACCGACGCGATCCTCATGCGCTCCCGATAACCCACGACCGGCTCGTCGGAGAGGTCGATCACCGCCTCGATATCGTCGTATTCGGAGAGGGCTTTTTCCGCGGCTGAGATGGGATCCCGGTCGGAGACCAGAGGAATCCCGTAGTCCGCGCCCTCCTTTATCTTCTCCGTCCCTCCGAGAAAGGCGGCGGCGACGCCTTCGGCCCCGAGCGTTTCGCGCACGCTTCGCATCGCGTCCAGGACGACGGGAGGGTAGTGTTCGCCGTCTATGAGGAAGAGAGTCTTCAAATGGTCTCCTCCGAGAGACCCTAGCCCGTGAGCCTGCGCTGGCCCCGGTCGCCGGGCCGTCCGTCGCCCTGCGTCTCCTCGTAGTGGAAATACTCGCGCGTCTCGGCGTTGAAGTCCACGATCAGCTCCCGCTCCTTGAACGGGTACTTCCGAAACACCCTCACCCGCCCGTCCTCGATCTCGATGACGTTGTAGCAGGGCCGGGTGTTCCCTCTGAGCCTCGTCGTCGAAGCCGTCCCCGCGTTCACGATGAACATGTTTTCGAGTCTCCAGGAATACGGGACGTGCTTGTGCCCCGAAAGGATGAGGTCCACCTCGGAGTCGGCCAGAAGCTCCAGAATGTCCCCCGCGTCCTGAATCGTGCTGCGTTCGCGTCCGGTGCCCGGTATCGGGATCAAATGGTGGTGGATGACGAAGATTTTGAGCTTGTCGCCCGCGTTCACGAAAGCCTCGTGGATGTAGTCGTAGTGCTCGCGTCCGACGCGACCGTCGTTGAGGTCCGGCTCCGAGGAATCCACGCCGACCATGATCGCATCCTCGAAGTCGATTATGGAGTAGCGTTCGCCAAAAAGCCTCTCGAAGTGGAGGTAGCCGACGTTCCGCGAGTCGTGGTTGCCGGGGATGACCATGAGCTTCTCGCACCGGAGCTTACGGACGTACTCGGCGGACGCCTCATACTCCTGGCGGTAGCCCGCGTCGGTCAGATCCCCCGAGACCACGACCGCCGTCGGGTCCATGTCGTTTATTTCGAGGATGGAGCGTTCGAGGAGGTCGGGGATAAAATACGGGCTCCCGCAGTGGATGTCGCTGATCTGGCATATCCTCAGACAGTCCGCATTCATGTTCTCCCCGCGCCGGTTTTCGCTCGAATCCATCTCGAAATCAGTATAGCAGAGCGGTTTTCGTTCTCGGCGAAGTTATCCGCCCCCCGACTCCCTCCGGGGACGCTTTTCGCCCAGCGATTGTACATTTCGGTCGCTCGCGAATCCGAGGCTATTCGTCGTCTTCCGTTTCGGTGGGATCGAGGAGTCGCCTCGCGTGGCGCACGGTGAGTATCGAAACTCGCTCGGGCTCCACACGGTATATGATGCGGTATTCGCCGTGGATCACCTCTCGCAAGTCCGGCCTGTCCGGCATCTCCGGCACGGAACGCCCGCTCGGCCACTCGAAACAACGACCAAACCCACCGCCTCGCGGCCTC
>JBOHBL010000734.1:0-6106 GCA_050698295.1 Rubrobacteraceae bacterium
TGGGCCAACGGGGACATAGGTTACGACCCCAACTGGACGAGGATGAAATCCTCCGACTGGCACGCTTACCGCGACCCCAACGAGGAGTGGGAGCGCACGATATACATCAACAACTCCAACTCCGTGCGCCAGATCCGCCAGAGCATCGAAGACGCCAAGTCAGAGGAAGTCTTTCAGGATTGGGACAAGAGTTGGCTTCCCATCCTGGCCAAGCACTTGAGCGCCTTCGCGCATGCGGACCACGGGCTGGGGATGTACGTCTTCATGCCGGCCCAAAGGGTCGCCATGTCCAACATGCACAACAATGCCATCTCGGTGAACTGCATGCACAAGCTGCGCACCGCGCAGGACATCCTGCTCTACAACCTGGAGCTCAGCGAGCAGTTCCCCGGCGAGTTCGATGGGGACGCGCACAAGGATGTGTGGATGAACGACCCGGCGTGGCAGGGCGCGCGCGAGAACGTCGAGCGCCTGATCAACGCCAAAGACTGGGGCGAGACGGTCTTCGCCTCCAACGTGGTCTTCGAGCCGTTGGTGAGCGAGCTGTTCCGCAGCAAGTTCATTATGCGCTTCGCTCCGGCGCACGGCGACTATTTGACGCCGGCGGTCATCGGCGTGAGCGAGCGCGAGTTCAACGAGCGCGACCTCCGCTACACCGTGGCGATGATGAAGGACTTCCTCGAAGACGAGGGCCACGCGGACGAGAACAAAGCGGTCATGGAGGAGTGGCTCGCCGAGTGGGTCCCGTACAGCATGGCGGCGGCCAAAGGACTCGAAGCCATATGGAGCGAGCCGGAGAAGCAGCCGGTCAGCTTCGACGACTCCTTCGGTCGGGCAAAGAGTCGGTTCGAGGGCATACTTTCGGACCTCGGGCTGCGTGTGCCGGAAGGGGTGACGTCGTGAGCGAGAGGCAAGAATACGCGCAGGAGCACACCTCGTCGAATCGGTGCGGGGTCACGATGAGCGCCAGCGTCGAGGGGAACATCGTCGCCGAAGTCATGGGCGAGAAGCCGGGGGTCGAGGTTCGCAAGTTTCCGGCCATGATCCGGATAGACGCCGAAAACAGGATCGAGTTCGACCTCGATGAGATCGCCGAGGCCATCGGCGTCGAGGACTTCTCCCCGGAGGACTTCGAGATCGAAACCTCCACCCACTACGGGCGGATGGTGCGTGAGGACGACAGGGTTCTTCTATTCGCCAACCCGGAAGATGCCGCCGAGTACATCGGCTTTGATCTTCCGTCGCAGGGATAGCCCGGCAACCACGGGGAGGGGGCGGCGAACTCCGCCGCCCTCTTTTCTCAGGGAAGGAGTTGGGGAAGATGTCCGGTGGCGACGGGGGGAATTCCGCTCCCAAAGAGTTCGACGAACGGACGCTCAACGCGGGGCGACTGTATTCTCTCTTGCGCCAGGAGTGCGATGTCGAGGACCCCTGGCACATCATCGTGGCCTCGATATGCGCCTTCGAGCGACTCCACACGAAGGAAGGCTGGGAGTTCGTCCTCGCCAACCGCGACGACATCGAAGCCGTGGGCCAACTCTTCGAGAGGGCGCAAAGCCCCGAAGAATTCAAGGAAGGACTCCTCAAACTCAAGGATCCCGGCCCGCCGGACGCGCTAGAAGGGAACGTGTGATGCCCAAACTGGAGATAGTGGACGTGGGAACCTTCGACATCGAAGAGGGAAGGCGGCTCGTCCTCGCCATCGAGGAAGACGCCGGGGTGGACATCCAGCACCAGTGCGGCTCGTACGCCCACTGCACCACCTGCCGCGTCGAGTTCTTCGAGGGCGAACCCGAAGACATGACCCAGGCCGAACTCTCCGCCTTGCAAATGCGCGACCTCGTCGGAAAGGCGCGGCTTTCGTGCCAGATCCTCGTCGAAGAAAACATGAAGGTGCGCCCGGTGCTCACCGTCAGCGGCAGCGGAGCGAACACGGCGGGCGGAAAGCCCGAGGAGCACATAACCCCCGAACCGCTCTGGATCGAGAGGCCGTATTAAAGGATGTTCCCGGTCATTTTCGCACATTGTTGGAAAGCGTGGCTTGCGTCCCGACGCGAAACTCGTACGGACGATATTCTGAAGCCGGTTTGCTGCGATTGGGGAAGCGGAGGTGATCCAACGAAAGGGTTCGATGCTTTGCGGGCCTGGTAAATATTTGTCTTTGACCGGCTGAGAGGCATGATAGTATGCGCCAGGAGAGAACGGCATGGGGAAAGGAGACTATCTTGTACGAGGAGCGTTGGGACGACCCTCCGGAGGATAGCGAGTGACTCACAAAGAGATAAGGTTCGACGATGTCGCCCGACGGTCGCTGGCGGTCGGGGTGGCGAAGATAGCCGGCGCCGCGAGGGTGACGCTCGGGCCGAAGGGACAGTACGTCATCCTCGGCCAGACGTTCGGAAACCCCATGGTCACGAACGACGGCGTGACGATTGCGAAGCAGATCGAACTCGGAAACGTCTTCGAGAATCAGGGAGCGCAACTCGTCGTCGAGGTCGCGACGAAGACGAACGACATCGCGGGCGACGGCACGACCACCGCGCTCGTTTTGGCTCAAATCATAGTTAGAGAAGGGCTCCGGAACGTCGCGGCGGGCGCGAACCCGGTCTTTTTGAGGACCGGCATGGAACGGGCCGTCGAGGTCGCGGTCGAGGAGATAAAAAAGCAGTCGGAGGAGATCTCCGGCAGGGACGAAGTCGCGCGCGTGGGCGCCATCTCGGCCCGCTCGAAGGAGATCGGCGACATCATCGCCGAGGCCATCGAACAGGTTGGCAAGGACGGCGTCGTCAACGTCGAGGACGGGCAGACCCTCGCGATGGAACTCGAGTTCACCGAGGGGATGCAGCTCGACAAGGGTTACGTATCTCCTTATTTCATCACCGACCACGACCGTATGGAGTGCGTCCTCGACGACCCGTACATTCTCCTCACGAACAAGAAAGTCGGCAACGTCGAGGAGATTTTGCCCCTCCTCAATGAGGTGATGAAGCAGAACGAACCGCTCCTCATCGTCGCCGAGGACGTTGAGGGCGAGGCTCTCGCCACGCTCATCACGAACCGCCTCCGGGGGAATTTGAACGTCGCGGCGATCCGCGCTCCATCTTTCGGAGACCGGCGCAAGAGGCACCTCGAAGATATCGCCATCCTCACCGGCGGCGAGGTCATCATCGACGAAATCGGGCTCAAGCTCGAGAGCACGCGGCTTAGTCAGCTCGGGCGGGCGAGGAAAATCACCATCACCAAAGATGACACCACCCTCGTGGACGGCTCCGGCGACGAAGAGCGAATAAGGGACCGCCTCGCGCAACTCAAAGGAGAACTCGAGCAAACCGAAGCCGAGTTCGACCGCGAGAAGCTGCAGGAAAGAATCGCCAAGCTCTCCGGCGGCGTCGCCGTCATCAAGGTGGGAGCTGCCACCGAGACGGAACTCAAAGAGAAAAAGCACCGCGTCGAGGACGCATTGTCCGCGACCCGCGCCGCTCTCGAAGAGGGTGTCGTGACCGGTGGAGGCGTCGCGCTCCTGCACGCTCAGGCCTCCGTCGGCGCGCTCCTCGACGAGATGGACGAAGGCGACGAGCGTACCGGCGTTCGCATAATCCACCGCGCGCTGGAGGAGCCCATTCGGCAGATCGCCGCGAACGCCGGGGCCGACGGCTCCATCGTCGTGGACAAAGTGCGTTCGCGGAGCGACAGCGTCGGCTTCAACGCGCTCACGGGCGAGTACGAAGACCTGGCCAAAGCCGGGATCATAGACCCCGCGATGGTCACGCGGAGCGCCTTGCAGAACGCGGCATCCATCGGCGGCCTCATCGCCGCCACCGACGTGATCATCGCCGATCCCCCACCTGAAGGAGGAGGAGCGGCGGAGGTGATCCGCTCCGGCATGAACATGGACTTCATGTAGAGAAAGTTTTCGGGCGGCGTTAACACCGCCCTTTTTATTCGCCACATCAAGGAGGAGAAAGATGGAACAGGGGTCTTCGACGCACGCGCCGGTCATCTCGGAGTGGGTGGGTTACTGGGTCTTCATCACATACAACTCGGGACCTTTCCTCGACACCAACGAACCCGCCAAATCCGTAGTCGGCAAGCCGGAAGCCACGACGGCTTCGTTTCTTCTGGAAAACTACGGACCATTGGGCATCGAGGTGAGGCGCAGCGAGGACACGCCCACAATCTTCATGCCGTGGGGCGCGGTGATGTACATCCAGGGTCCGCCGCCCGACGTCAGAAAGCAGATCGATCAGGAAATGGCGAAGCGCAGAGGCGACTCCGCGAACTAGGAACGGGCTATAGTCCTTCCAGGCCACCCAGAATTTTCTCGACTTCCCGGCAAGCGTCTCGCTCATCGCCTTCGGAGCGGATGCCGACGTACACCACCTCGGGAAAACGTTCGCCATCTTCCAGGGTGAGGAGGCGCCATATGATCCTGTACCGCCCACTGTGGATTCCCCGAAAACCTCGAAGCGGATACCCGGCGCTCTCCGGCGCAACCTCTATGACCTGTCGCATCTTCTTCAACGCCTGACGCTGAATATTTTTGGGAAGCTCCAGCAAATTTTCGACGCCGACCCGGTGAACCGCCAGGCCGCGCTTATGATTCATCCTCCGCTACCATTCCTTCCACCTCGGAGAGCGGATAATGTTCCCCCGAACTCTCATCCGATACCCTCCGAAGCGCCGTCATGGCCTTTTCGTCCTGAAGGATCTTCATGGTCTCCAACTCCCCGACGAGCTCCGCGTAGGCCGCTTGTAATTCGCGAAACGCATCGGCTCCGATCACGAACGCCTCTTTCCCCTTCGGCCCTTTTATGATGAAAGTGTCGCCCTTTCCAGTCCCTTCGAGTATCCGGGACATCCCATCCCTGGCCTCCGCCACGCCGAGAATCTTCGGCAGCTTTATCATCACATCCTCTTCTCATCGATATAGAGTACGAGAAAAATTGTACGACATTACGTACAGAATAAAACAAAAAAGACGGAAGCCGACGTCCGTATCAGCCGTTCTTCACGGCTTCAACGACTTCCTGCAAACCCTGCTTGGCGTCGGAGAAGAGCATCATCGTGTTCTCGGTGTCGTAGAAGAGCGGGTTGTCCACCCCCGCGAAGCCGGGGCTCAAGCTGCGTTTGATGAAGATGACTTTTTCGGCTTTGTCGACTTCGAGGATGGGCATGCCGCTTATGGGGGTGTCCTGTTCGGGGTCGTTGGCCGCCGGGTTGACGACGTCGTTCGCGCCGACGATGACCGCGGCGTCCGCGTCGTCGAACTCGGGGTTTATGTCTTCGAGGTCGAGGAGCTTTTCGTAGGATATCCCGACCTCGGTCATCAGCACGTTCATGTGGCCGGGCATGCGGCCCGCCACGGGGTGGATGCCAAAGAGGACTTCCTTTCCGTCGGACTCCAGAGCTTTGACGAGGTCCTTCATCACGCTCTGCGCCTGCGCGACCGCGAGGCCGTAGCCGGGGACGATGATGACTTTGTTCGCCTCGTCCGAGAGATATTCGCCGACCGCGTTCGCGCTCACGTCGTTGACGGGACGTTCCTCCAGTTCCTGTTTCGAGCCACCGGAGGCGGCGATGCCCGCGAATATTATCTTACCGAGAGGCCGTCCGAGGGCGCCGGACATCAGCCGGGTCAAAATCGTGCCCGAGGCTCCGACGATGGTTCCCGCGATAATCAAAATGTAGTTCTCCAGCACGAATCCGGAGGCCGCCGCCGCGAGTCCGGTAAAGGCGTTCAAAAGCGAGATGACGATGGGCATGTCGGCGCCGCCGATGGGGATGACGAGAAGCACTCCGAGGACGAGCGAGGCGAAAAGCACCGAGACCACCGAGGCGATGGGGGAGAGGAACGGAAGTATCGCTCCGCCGGTGAAAGCGTTCGCCGCCAGAACCAGGATGCCGAGGAAGAGGACCGCGTTCACGATCTGCTGGAGTGGGAACGTCACGGAGCCGGTGAAGGCGAGTTCCTGCAACTTGCTAAACGCCACGACGCTCCCCATGAAGCTCACCGAGCCGATGAGGACAGTCAGTGGCACGGTGGTCGCGGCGACGAAGCTCATTCCGCCCTCCTCGCTCAAATGGTAGAACTCCGACAATGCTATGA
>JBOHBL010000735.1:0-2888 GCA_050698295.1 Rubrobacteraceae bacterium
GTATAGTGTTGTTCCCCCTCGCCGCCGACGAGAACTTCAACAACGACATCCTTCGCGGCGCCCTCCGGCGCAACCCGGATGTGGACATCGTTCGCGTTCAGGACGCGGGGCTTTCCGGCGTCGACGACCCGACCATACTGGAATGGGCCGCGCGAGAAAATCGGACGCTATTGACCCACGACGTGGCGACGATGACCCGGCACGCTTATGAGAGAGTTCGAGCAGGCGAACCGATGCCCGGCGTTTTCGAGGTGAGTCGCGGCGTGCCGGTGGGAGTCGCCATCGAGGAGATCCTGCTTATCGCCGAGTGCAGCCTCGAAGGCGAATGGGCAGGGCAGGTGAGGTATTTGCCTCTCCGGTAGAGGGCGCGACGGCTAGAATTATCCGAAGTCGGTTCGCTGGAGAGGGAGGAGCGCGGATGATCGAGGTCGCCATCATGATCGAAGGTCAGGAGGGGCTGAACTGGCCCCGCTGGAAACGCATCGTTCGCGCGGTGGAGGAGGCGGGCTTCGCGGGGCTGTGCCGCTCGGATCACTTCACCGGCTCCGAGGGACCGGTCGAGGACGCTCTGGAGTTGTGGACTTCGCTCACCTGGCTCGCGGAGAACACGGAGAGGATCGAGTTCGGGCCGCTCGTCTCGCCGGTCTCTTTCAGGCACCCGGTGATCACAGCCTGGCAGGCGAGCGCGGTCGATTCCCTGGCCGGCGGACGCCTCCGTCTCGGCCTGGGCGCGGGCTGGCAGGAGCGAGAACACGAGACTTTCGGCTTCGAGTTGCCCCGGATCGGTCGCCGCTTCGCTCGCTTCGAGGAGGCGCTGGAGGTCGTCACCCGGCTTTTGCGAAGCGAAGGTCCCGTCTCGTTCGACGGCGAGTTCTATCGTCTGCGCGACGCTTCGCTCTCGCCGCGCTCTCCGCGTCCGGGCGGTGTGCCCGTGGTCATCGGCGGCAACGGGGAGCGCCGGACGTTGCCGCTGGCCGCCCGCTACGCCGACGAGTGGAACGCCGTCTTCGTGACGGCCGGGAGGTTCGCGGAATTGAATGCCCGCCTGGATGACCTGCTCGCGGAGAGAGGACGGTCGCCCGCGGACGTGCGTCGGACGCTCATGACGCAGGTGATTTTCGGTAGGACGGAGGCGGAGGTCCGGCGGAGGCTCGGCGGCGCGTCGCGGGAGGAGTTGGACGAAAGCGGTCTTCTCGTCGGCACGGCCGGGGAGATCGTGGATAAGCTCGGACGACTGGAGGAGGCCGGAGTCCGGCGGGTCATGATGCAGTGGCTGGAGACCGATGAGATCGAGTCGCTGGAGGCGCTGGCCGAATCCATCCTGCCGCATGTGTCGTAGCGGCCGACGCCTGCTTGATCTCGTGTTGCGTGAGCGAGGCTCGGGGAGCATACTGGTGATGTGTAAGCAGGGGTAGAGCATTTGCCTGTAGTTGAGGAGGGGTAAGGTCGTGCCAGACGTGAGGGCCGGTGGTGTGGAGGTTCCGGGGATCGCGTGTCCGTTCCCTGTTTTGGTGAACCCGCTCGCGCCCGAAGCGCAGGAGGAGCATATGCGCTGGGCCGACCGGCACGGCGTCTTCCGGTCGGAGGGTCAGCGGAGACTCTTCGCCGCGATGAACATAGGGGATCTGGCCGGGCGCATGCACCCGGAGGGCGGCTTCGAAGACCTGTGTTTGCTCACGGACTGGGTTGCGTGGCTATTCCTTCGTGATGATCGATGGAAGCCCACCGACAGCCTCGAAGAGTGGGAGCGCCTGGCCGAGCGCGACCGGGCCTACCTGCGCGTCATGCGGCAGTTTCCTCAACGCGCGCCCGGCGACGAGGAAGACGGGCTTGCCGGCGCCTTGAGTGACCTGTGCTCGCGTCTGCGAGCCCGAGCACGCAAGAATGGGCTCGCCAATCCCATAGACGGAAATTTCACCTCCTGGATGAAGTCGTTTTTCTTCAGCAACGTCCGGGAGGCTTTCTATCAACGTCGGGGCGAGTGCCCGCCTCTGGCGGATTACATTGAAATGAGGCGTACAACGGGGGGACTCGATATCTTGACGAAGATCCTCGGCGCCATGTGCGGGATTCGAATTCCGGCTGAGTTTCTCTCCAGGCCGGAGGTGCAACGCTTGACGGAGTCATCGCACGACGTGTGTTGTTGGCACAACGATCTCATCTCTTTCGACAAGGAGTTCCATGACGGCGAGGTTAACAATCTGGTCCTTGTGCTTCTTCAGGATTTCCAGAGCGGGTGCGGTTCTTTGACGGAGGCCGTCGATTTGGCTGCGCGGATGATTCGTGACGAACTGGGAACCTTCGTTGAATTAGGGCACGGGATTCTGGAGACGGCCGGCGAGCGGCACGCGGACGTCGCCGAGTGGTACGTGCGGATGCTGAGTCACCGCATAAGCGGCATACTCTCTTGGGAGGAACACTGTGTCGCGCGGTACAGGAAACTCTCGATCGCAAGTTCCTAGAGAAAAC
Source organism: Rubrobacteraceae bacterium (assembly GCA_050698295.1). Lineage (GTDB taxonomy): Bacteria > Actinomycetota > Rubrobacteria > Rubrobacterales > Rubrobacteraceae > JACCWD01. Next base: position 2,470 of record JBOHBL010000735.1, read on the forward strand.
ACTTTCGGCAAAAACACGAGCAGAACCATGGAGGGCTAAAGTCAAGACGCATCCTCGCCGATAACTCTATCGGGACCTTAAAACGCCTTTGCGGCATAAGGCTCTTTAGCGGAAAAATCGGAGGGGATGGAGAGAAGTTGACCGGCGCGTCGAAAACTAAACGATCAGAGAATACGAACGAGCCGTCCACGCATCGTTCCCCGGCATGGACTACTTTGACGAGGATAAAATCAGCTTCTTCGGATCCCGTCGATCATCCGGATGTCCAGACTACGTATCTCAGGCGGATGCTCACGGTCTTCTGGTGGACGGCGCTTACGTTCTCGTTCTTCTTTTGGGCGGCTTTCGCTTTTACAGGCAACCAAAGAGTTGGCATGATCGGCGCATTGGTACTTGTATTTGCCATCCTGGTGAGTACG
>JBOHBL010000736.1:0-1576 GCA_050698295.1 Rubrobacteraceae bacterium
AAATGAACGTCCACCGAGGGCTTGCTGAATCCTGAGACCTGAAGCCGTGACGACCGAAGGGAGGCACACAGGAAAGCCGACGAAGCGCTTCGAAAGATATCATCCGAGAGACCTCTCGTTCACCACCTCACGAACTACGTGACGGTGAACCTCGTCGCGAACGTGACGCTGTGTACCGGCGCGTTGCCCGTGATGGCTCACGCTGCCGAGGAGGTCGAGGAGATGGCCGCGAATGCTTCCGGGCTCGTCATCAACATGGGGACCCTAGATCCGCCCTGGATCGAGGCGATGATACGCGCGGGAAAAGAGGCCAACAGGCGTGGGGTCCCGGTCGTCCTGGATCCCGTCGGCGCCGGAGCGACTTCTTTTCGGACGAGCATGGTCGAGAAACTCCTCTCGGAGGTGGAGTTCTCCGCCGTCTGCGGAAACGCCGGCGAGATAGCGACCATCGCGGGCCTGGAAGCGGAGGTCCGCGGAGTGGAGAGCCTCGGCGGCGACGCGAGGACGGCGGTCTTCGAGGCCGCGAAATCCCTGAACGCGACCGTCGCCGCCACCGGCCCGACCGACTTCGTCTCCGACGGAGAATCCATCGTCGCCGTCGAGAGCGGGCATCCGATGATGGGGAAGGTCGTCGGCAGCGGGTGCGCCTCTACCGCCGTGATCTGCTGCTTCGCCGCCGGAGCCAAAGGCGCGAGCCTCGAAACGGTCTCCGAAGCCCTCGCTTTCTTCGGTCGCGCCGGGGAGGATGCCGCTCCGAACGCGAGCGGTCCCGGCACCTTCGAGCCGCGTCTCCTCGACGCCATCGCGTCTCTCGCCGCGGAGCCGGAGCGCCTGGAAGGGAAGTTGCGGATGCGTGAGATCGCCTTTGAATAATCGTCCGACCACTCGAACTCTCGTTCTCGCCGCGCTCTTTGCCGCCATCGGCGTTTTGCTCTCGTCATTCGCGGTGCCGGTCGGCGGGGCGCGGGTGTTGCCTTTCCAGCATGCGATCAACGCCGTGGCGGGCGTGTTGCTCGGGCCGTGGTGGGCCGCCGGGTCGGCGCTGGTCACCGCCGCGATTCGGTTCTCCCTCGGCACCGGGAGCTTGTTCGCTTTTCCGGGAAGTCCGTTCGGCGCGATAGTCGTTGGGCTGGCGTACATGCTCATAAAGCGCGACGAAGCCGCATTGTTCGAACCCGTCGGGACGGTTTTGATCGGAGCGACGCTCGGAGCTTTATTGATCTCACCGTTCATCGGCGAGGCCGCCGGAGGGTACGCCGCGCTCGCGATCTCCTTCGCGCTTTCGAGCATCCCCGGCGCGGTCGTCGGGTACCTGGTTTTGAAGGCCCTCAGACGCGCCGGGGTGATTTGAGGGAGTGGAGAGTGTGTGAAGGATGCGTTGCGGGTGGCTCTATGCGAGCGTGAGAGAGAAGAGCACGCCGCCGCCGATGGCTGTCACGAAGACGCTTGCGACGAGGGCCGCGACCAGTCGGAAACGAAAGATGCCGGCGAGCATGGATATTTCCGGGAGGCTCACACCCATGCTCGTGATGACAAGCGCGACCATTGCTCCCGTTCCCATGCCTCTGTCCACGAG
>JBOHBL010000737.1:0-1971 GCA_050698295.1 Rubrobacteraceae bacterium
TCCATACGCACCAAACTCGGCTTGGAGGTGCTTAACCCGGCGTTCGAGAGGCTCGTCCCGCGAGCCGGCTCCCGGCGAGTTCCCGGTAGAGAGGGTTCGTCGCGAGGAGCGACTCGTGGGAGCCGGAGCCGCTTATTCGTCCATCATCGAGGACCAGAATGCCATCGGCGTCCACCACGGTCGAGAGTCGGTGCGCGATGACCATCACCGCGCACCGCTCGGATAGACCCGAGACCGTCTCCCTGAGCGCAAGCTCGTTCTTCGCGTCGAGGTTCGAGGTCGCCTCGTCGAGGAGCAGGAGCTTCGGCTTCGAGAGCAGCGTCCTGGCTATCGAGATCCTCTGCCGCTCGCCGCCGGAAAGCAGCGCGCCGTCGTCCCCGACCTCCGTCTCCAACCCCTCCGGCAGACCCTCGACGAACGAACGCAGGTTCGTCAGGTCGAGGACTTCCTCCACCTCCGCCTCCGGGGCTTCCGGGTTCGCGTAGAGGAGGTTCGAGCGTATCGTGCCCGCCATCACCGGCGAGTCCTGCTCGACGTACCCGATGGAGCCGCGAAGCTCCGAAAGCGACGCTTCCTTCACGTCCTGACCGAGAAAGCTGACCGTGCCGGAGTCCGCCTCGTAAAAGCGTTCGATCAGGGAGAAGATGGTGGACTTCCCCGTCCCCGAAGGTCCCACGAGCGCGACCCGCGAAAGCTCCGGGACCTCGAAGGAGACGTCTTCGAGTACCGATCTCTCCGGCGAATACCCGAAGCTCACCGAGTCGAAACGAACGACGGGCGCGTTGGAAATGGTGGAACCTCGCGCCGGAGTCTCCAGCATATCCTTCTCCGGTTCCTCGGCCAGGACTTCGTTTATGCGGCTCACGGCGGCCAGTCCCTGCTGGAAGTCGTTTATGGACATGAAGACCATGATGAGCGGCATCACGAGGTAGGTCAGGTAGAGCAGGAAGGCGACGAGGTCCGCGACCGAGATGTCTCCCGAGGCGAGCCGCGCGCCGCCGATACCGAGAACCAGGACGAAGGAGCCGTTGATCGCCACCGCGCTCGCCGGTTCGACCAGCGCCTGGAGCTTCGCCGCCCTCACGCCCGCCTCGTAGGCGGCCCCGGCCTCGCCGGTGATGGCTTTCGTTTCGCGGTCTTCGGCGTTGCTGAGTTTGACCGTCCGGATCGCGCCGAGCGCCCGGTCGAGCGAGGAGCCGAGCCTCCCCAGACTCCTCTGGGCCTCCTCGCTGACCTCGCGCACCTTCACGGACACGGACAGCACCACAACGGTCGCGACCGCGACGCAGGCCAGCGACACCCCGAGCAAGAGCGGGTCTATAAAGGCCATCAAGGCTATCGCCCCGACGAAGGTCAAAACCCCCGCGACGGCGTTCGTGAGGCTGGAGGTCAGAGCCGTCCGGAGCAACGTCGTGTCGGTGTTGACCCTCGACAGCAGATCCCCCGTCCTGAACCGGTCGTGAGCGGGGACCGGGAGTCTCAAGAGGTGCCCGATGAGCGTTTGACGGAGCCCGAAGACTATACCCTCGCCCGTCTTTCCGAGGAGGTAGCTTTGCAGGCAGGAAAAAACGGCGTCGGCGAAAAAGAGCGAGATCAGGAATGTCACGGGCCATCGGAGCGACCCTCCCGACGACACCTCCGATATCACGTAGCTCACCGCGAGCGGTTGCGCGAGCTGGGCGGCGGAAGCCAGAAGCCCCAACCCCAGAGACGCGAAAAGCGCGTTCCGGCGCGGCCTCGCGAACTCCACGAGTTGCCCCGATCCTTCCAGAAACTTCGCCATCTTCCGCCTCCCGCCTCCGATCAAGGACGAGCCACTTCGTAGAGAAGATAATCCGCCGGAAACGAGAGTTCATCGGTCCCGAGAACGAGTTTGAACGGAAAACCCGCTTTCTGTTTTTCAGGCATTCCTCGGAGTTGAGGAATTGGTTGAGTATCTCCAGGCCGAGTTTGATGAGTATGGATCACTCC
>JBOHBL010000738.1:0-3388 GCA_050698295.1 Rubrobacteraceae bacterium
CGGATCGACCCCACGGGCGGACCGTCGCCCGGACGGCACAACTTCTTTCGCGGCGGACCGCTGACGGTCTATGACGCCGAAACCCGCCGAGCGCTCGCCGCCCTCGAAGGCGAGATCGATGCCGACGCCGCGGGCGTGGTGTGGGAAGCGGCCCTCGCGGCGACATGGAACGGCCCACCTGTCTGGTTCCACGGCGACGTCGCCGTCGGGAACCTGCTTATCGAAGAGGGACGGTTGAGCGCCGTCATTGACTTCGGGACTTCGGGCGTGGGGGATCCCGCATGCGATCTGGCGATTGCCTGGACGCTCTTTAGAGGGGAAAGCCGGGATGCGTTCCGCGCGGCTCTTCCCCTCGATGACGCAACCTGGGCGCGGGGTCGTGGTTGGACGCTTTGGAAGGGCTTGATCACGCTTGCCGAACACATCGACACCAACCCCGTGCTCGCCGGATTGGGCCGGTACGCGATCGATAAAGTCCTCGCCGATCACGAGATCGGCGCATGACCCGGATCACGACCTTCGATGGGCGGTCCGCGGTCGCCTCGGACGGGACTCCCCGGATCTCGCCATTCATTACCCTCGGCGCGGGCGTGTGGTTTCCTACTTGGGAGGGTGCGACGAGTCCCTTAAACTTGAGATCCATCCCTTATTCGGAGGAGGTTTATGGCCGAGATCGTTTTGTTCCATTCCGCTCTGGGGCTGCGGCCCGGAGTAACCGCCGCGGCAGAGCGGCTGCGCGCCGCCGGGCATAAGGTCCACACACCCGACTACTACGACGGGGAAGTGTTCGAGGATTTGGACGATGGCGTGCGAAAGCGCGACGCGCTCGGCTACGCCGAGATCTCGCAAAGGGCGCGGGATGCCGTCGCCGATCTGCCCGCGGATCTGGTCTTCGCCGGGTTCTCCCTCGGGACCGCTCCCGCCGAGCTGCTGGCCGCCACCAGACCGGGAACGCGCGGAGCGGTGCTTATGCACGGCGCTCTGACCGTCGAGGATATGGGGGGCTTCGGCGTCGAGCGCTGGCCGGCGGGCGTTCCGGTCCAGGCGCATGACGCCGCCGGGGACCCGTGGGTGGACGCGGGCGAGGTGGCGGCTCTCGGTTCCGCCGTCAGAGAAGCCGGAGCCGCCTTCGAGGAGCACGCCTATCCCGGCTCGGGCCACCTGTTCGCCGACCCGGACCTGTCAGAGTACGATCGGGCGTCATCCGAAGCGATGTGGCGCCGCGTGCTCGCCTTCCTCGACCGGATCGACGCCTGATCCTTTACGTCCGCCAGCTCTACCCGGAGATCTCCACCCCCCGCTCCACCCTTTGGACGATGCCGGTCGTCCGACCGACCCGTACATTAGTCGGCGTAGAGCTTCGGCGAACACAAGCACGGAAACGAGGAGGCAATTCTATGACGACTCACCAAACAAAGGCCGATCCCGGTCGGTCCATCGAGAAGGGCCGCGGCGGCTTGCTGCGGGTGGCATTGAAGCTCGACGCGGCGGCCACGGGCGCCGTGGGCGCGCTAATGCTTTTGGCCGCCGGCACGGTGGTCGGAGTTCAGCGCCCCTTCGTCGCGCTGCTCGGGATCCCGGCCTCCGTTTTGGTGGCGGTCGGGGTATTTTTGATCGTCTACGCGGTGTTCGTGTGGGGTGTTGGATCCCGCCGTCGCGTCAGCCGGACGGGCGCGTGGATCGCGGTGGCGATCAACGTGGCGTACGTGGCGGGGTGCGTCGCGGTCGTGGCGGCCGGATGGTTCCCGTTGACCGCCCTGGGCGTCTTGTTCGTCCTCGCCCAGGCCGCCGCTGTCGCGATCTTCGCCGTCGCGCAATACCTCGGCCTGCGCCGTAACCCGCGGACTACGGAAGACCATACATGAGCAAAGTCATCACGGACGTATCGATGTCGCTGGATGGATTTGTCGCCGGGCCGGCCGTCAGCGTCGAGGCGCCCATGGGCGAGGGTGGCGAGAAGCTGCGAATGTTCGACGTGGGGGTGGGGACGTGGGAGGATACCCCGTACCCGGCGCCGTGCTTCGTGATCACCCACGAAGAACGAGAAGATATCGCCATGAAAAGCGGAACCTTCACCTTCGCTGCCGACGGCATCGAAAGCGCGCTGCGACAGGCGAAGGCGACGGCGGGCGAAAAGGACGTCATCGTGATGGGCGGCGCGGACATCATCCGGCAATTCCTCGAAGCCGGCCTCGTGGACGAAATGAGCATCCACCTCGTACCTGTTCTGCTCGGCGACGGAATCCGCTTGTTCGACCGCGCAGGCAAAGAACGCATCGAACTGGAAAACACGCGGGTCGTCGAATCCCCGAAGGCAGCGCACTTCGTGTACCGCATCAAAAAGGAGGATTGACGTGAGAAGAGTGATCGTTTCGGAGTTCGTGTCGCTGGACGGCGTCATCGAAGACCCGGGCGGCGGCGAGGAGTTCGACCGGGGAGCCTGGTCGTTCCAGTTTGACCGTGGACCCGAGGGCGACGAGTTCAAGTTCGACGAGCTGGCCGCGGCAGACGCCCTCCTGCTGGGGCGCGTGACCTACGAAGCCTTCGCGGGGGCCTGGCCCCGGATGGAGGAGCAGACCGGAGAGTACGGAGCCTGGATGAACGGCTACCCCAAGCACGTCGCCTCGACGACGCTGGAGGAGCCGCTCGGGTGGAACGGACACCTGATCAAAGGTGACATCGCCGAAGAGGTGTCCAGGCTGAAGCGGCAGCCCGGCAAGGACATCCTCGTCTTCGGCAGCGGAGAGCTGGCAAGGACGCTGATGGAACACGACCTCGTGGACGAGTACAGGCTCATGGTCTTCCCCGTAGTCGTCGGGAAAGGCAAGCGCCTCTTCGGGGACACGGACGAGACGAAGGCCATGAAGCTCGTGGACACGAAGCAGGTCGGCCCGGACGGCGTCCTCATCCTCACCTGCAGGCCGGCGGAAAAGGAAGCGGAGGGATCGATGGAAACGGAATAAGACGGCGGAACCTGGTGAAGAAACGTTGTCGGATATCGTTGAAAGGAGCATTCGATGCCACTGCAAAGTTTCTACCCCGTGCTGATGGCCGAAGACGTTGAGGCGAGCGCCCGCTTTTTCACGGAGCACATGGGTTTCGAGCCGACGTTCGAGAGCGACTGGTACATAAGCCTCAAGCACCGCGAGAACCCCGCCTACGAACTGGCCGTGCTCTCGCCCACGCACGAGACGATTCCCGACGGATTCCGCGGGCAGCGCACCTCCGGCCTCCTCCTCAACTTCGAGGTTTCGGACGCGACCGCCGAGTACGAGCGTCTCAAGGAGGCGGGTTTGCAAATAGTGCTTCCGCTGCGCGACGAGGGCTTCGGGCAGAGGCACTTCATCGGGGTGGGGCCGGGGGGCGTGATGCTCGACGTGATCGAGGA
>JBOHBL010000739.1:0-10017 GCA_050698295.1 Rubrobacteraceae bacterium
CCTCCGACTCGGAGCGAAGCTCGATGGGGATGGCGCCTCCGTCCGGGGTGTCGAAGTCTATCGTAGAGATGGGCGCGGCCACGATGAAGGGGATGCCTTTCGCTTTCGCGGCGAGGGCGAGGGCGTAGGTACCCACTTTATTGGCGACGTCGCCGTTCGCGGCGATTCGGTCGGCTCCGGTCACGACGGCGTCTATTTCGCCGGAGGATATGAGACCGGCGGCGCCGGAGTCTATGGTTACGCGGTGAGCGACGCCCATCCGCCCGAGCTCCCACGCCGTGAGCCGCGAACCTTGCAAAAGAGGCCGGGTCTCGGTGGCGGTGACCTCGGTTATGAGGCCGCGCCTGTACGCGGCCTCGACGACGCTGATCGCCGTTCCGTGGGCGACGCATGCGAGAGCGCCCGCGTTGCAATGGGTCATCACTCGGGAGCCGGGTTTCAAAAGATCCGCGCCGACCTCGCCGAGGCGGCGGTTTATCTCCTCGTCCTCGGCGACCATCGAGCGGGCCTCCTTGATGAGGGCGTCCACTGACTCCGGCTTCGCGGGGTCGTATATCTTCCTCACCCGGTCGATCCCCCACCTCAAGTTCACGGCGGTGGGACGGGTAGCGGCGAGAAGCTCCGCGGCCCGGGATATCGCCTCTCCGATGTCCTCGCCGTTCTCGCGCGCCAGCCGCGCCGCCAGAGCCACTCCGAGCGCGCCCGCGACGCCGAGGGCGGGAGCGCCGCGCACCCGCAGGGACGATATCGCCTCGGCGAGGTCCTCGACGCTATCCAGAGAGAGCCAGACTTCCTCCATCGGCAGGCGAGTCTGGTCAATGAGGCGGACCTTTCCATCCACCCAGTCTATCGTCCGCACGCAGGCTACCTTTCCGACGACATCCCAGCAGATGGAATGTACATCGTCGCCGGCGACCTGGCAACAGCCCTGAAGATCCGGGCCTCGTCCATGATCCGGTTTGCCGTATTTCATGGCGGGTAAAATCACGCCATGCGCGGGAAACCATAAAAGAGGAGTCATCTTGAAAATTCCTGGATTACGATTGGCGGCTTTGCTCGGGGGCGCGATGGCGCTGTTCGCCCTCGCGGCGTGCGGCGGAGGGCAATCCGGCGGCGCTTCGGACGGAGATGCTTCGGGAGAAGAAACGGCGACGGAGGAGATGGCGCCGGAAGAGACGGAGAGCGAAGACGCGAGCGGACAGCGATACCCGGATGTCCTCGAAGCCGAGCTTGAGCCTTCGGGCGAGACGTGGACGCTGGACGTGACGATCTCCTCTCCGTACGACTCGCCGGAACGCTATGCCGACGGATGGCGGGTTCTCGCCCCGGACGGCACGGTCCTCGGCGAGCACGAGCTAATGCACGACCATGCGAGCGAGCAACCCTTCACCCGCGCGCAGACGGGGCTGGAGATCCCCGCCAACGTCGAGGAAATAACCGTCGAAGGCCGGGACCTCGAGAACGGCTACGGAGGCGAGACGGTGACGATACCCGCGGAGAGAAGATAAACTCGACCTTTGTATAATGCGGCAGCGGGGAGTATCCTGAGCGCATGGACGAGAGGACGAAAATAAGGTTGACGCAGTACTCCTCGAAAGCGGGTTGAGCGTCGAAGTTCGCTCCGGGGGTCCTGGAGCAGGTACTCGACGATTTGAAATCCGGCGCCGGGCCGAACGCGGACGGCTCGTTGAGCAGCATGGACACTCGCGACGACGCGGGCTACGTGCCGTTCGGGGGAGGTTTGCTCCTGCAATCCGTGGACTTCTTCCCGCCGATCGTGGACGATGCGTACCGGTTCGGTCAGATCGCCGCCGCCAACGCCCTCTCCGACATCTACGCGATGGGCGGAGAGCCCCTGACGGCGATGAACCTCGTCGGCTTTCCGGCGAAGCTGGACATGGGGATTCTGAGAGATATTTTGGCCGGAGGACTGTCGAAGATCGAAGAGTCCGGCGCGCAACTGTGCGGCGGCCACTCCGTCGAAGACGCGGAACCGAAATACGGCCTCTCCGTAACCGGCTTCGTCGAGACGGACAAAGTCGTCCGCAATGAAGGAGCGAAGCCCGGAGACGCGCTCGTCCTCACGAAGCCTCTCGGTTTCGGAATTTTGACCACGGCGGTGAAGCGCGAGATCGTGACCGAGGCGGAGATCGAGGGCGCCATCGAAGCGGCGGCGGCTTTGAATGGATCCGCCCGCGAGGCGATGCGGGAAACCGGGGTTTCGGCGGCGACGGACGTGACGGGATACGGTTTTCTCGGACACCTCGCGGAGATGCTGCGAGCGAGCGAGGTCGGGGCGACGGTCAGGCTCAACGAGGTCCCGTTCTTCGAGAACGCATCGAAGCTGGCGGCGGGCGGGTGCTATCCGGGAGGCTTGAAGAACAACCGGGAGTATCTCGGAGATTACGTCCTGGCCGACGGCGTGTCTTCGGAAGAGATGCTCCTCCTCTTCGACCCGCAGACGAGCGGCGGACTCCTCATCTGCGTGCCCGAAGACCGGAAGCCGGCGCTGGCACGGTCTCTCGAAAGCCGGAGCGTCCTCGCGGCGGTCGTTGGGGAGGTTACCGAAGAGCCCGGCGCGCGCGTCGTCCGGTAATCGCGGGAGCTTTCGAGCGGTTTCTTTGAAGTTTCGCGAAATTTTGGACTCGAATGCGTCAAAAATCACTCATTTGAGTGATGCGCGAGGTCTCGAGAGTGTCTAAGCTTGATGATCAAGTAAGCGGGACGGAGATCGCGCACTAAAGGGGTTCTCTAAAAACCGCGTTTGGGAGAGGAGTGGATGATGGCTTTATGCAAGGTTCGCGCCGTGTCTCTGACCGTCGGAAGACCGGCAAGTATAAGAAATGCCATGACCCGCGCCCGAACGCCGCGCGCGAGAGAGCGAGGCGGTTGACATGCTCCACGGCGCGGCGCGAAGGCCGGAACCCGAAGCTCTCGAAGGGTTTGCCAGGGTGATCCCGCTTCACAAAGACAGGGATGAGGAATTGGATCTACCGGTCGGAGAAAAGTCGGTGATTGGGGACCCTCTGGAGAGGGTCAAGCGCAGGGTGTATCTGGCTTCGCTCGTGATCAGCGCGCCTTCCCTGCCGCTGTTGTGGCTCACGCTCGGCGACGAGGACCCTTTCGTCTATTTCGTCTTTCCTCCGATGGCGCTGTTTTGCGTCTGGTGCGCGGTCTCGCTCTGGCGCAACAGGATGCCGATCCACAAGATAGAGCGACTGACGTTCGTCGCAGTCTCGACCTTCGCCTTTTTGCACCTGATCCACAGCCCGCTAAAAGCCGGCGACCTGAGCGAGCTTCGGGAAGCCGTGGACCTCACGACGTTCCCGACCCTCATCGTGCTGTACGTGATCGCCTACCTCATCTTCGATACCGGCACCGGCCTCAGAGCCTCGCTCCTCCTCTATTCGGGAAGCTTGATCCTGGTCGTCGCCAGCGCCGCCTGGTGGGGACCGGCGATCCTCGAAAAGTCGGAAGTCTCCTGGGTCGCCCAGAAGTACGCTTTCATGGGAGCCGTGGTCGCGCTCCTTTACGCCACCGCCTTCGCGAAGTCCCAACTCTCCCGCGAACGCGCCCTCACCGAAGCCATGAGCCGCCTCGCCCTCACCGACCAGCTCACGGGCATCTGCAACCGTCGCAAACTCTACATCGACCTCCAGCGCGAGATCCAGGAAGCCGCCCGCTACAACCGCCCCCTCTCCGTCATCCTCTTCGACCTCGATCACTTCAAAGCCATCAACGACACCCACGGTCACGCCTGCGGAGACGAAGTCCTCAAAGAGGTCGTCCACGCCATCAAACCCCTCCTCCGCAAAACCGACCACTTCGGACGCTGGGGCGGAGAGGAATTCATCCTCGTCACCCCCGAAACCAACCTCGAAAGAGCCACGAACCTCGCCGAACGCCTGAGAAACGCCATCTCCGAATGCAGCCCCCAACTCGCCGAAAGAGTCACCGCCAGCTTCGGCATCGCACAATACACCCCCCGAGATACCCCCGAATCCCTCGTCAAACACGCCGACAAAGCCCTCTACGAGGCGAAAGAGAACGGCAAAAACCGCGTGAAAGTCAACGGGACGCGCTAAACGGGAGGAAAGCGAAGCGACCTTGACGTATGCCTCCCGGCGAGTAGAATTTTTAGCTGGCTAAGTAAGTTTTATTTGGAGGAGCTGCGAGTTCGGTGTTGAACGGGAGGCGACCGTGATCCGGACGGATTCGGTTCCGGGAACGGTCGGATACGCGCTGGCGAAGGTCTGTCGGGGGCGCCGGGGCGACATCGGGGAGATGTTGGCCGGGCTGGGTCTTCACGCCGGGCAGGAGATGGTACTCATCGAGTTATTCCGGGAAGACGGGTTAAGGGTCGGAGAACTCGCGCGCAGGCTCGGCGTCGAGCCGCCGACGGCGACCAACATGGTCACGCGCCTCGAAAACCGCGGCCTCGTCGAGCGCCGCCAGGACCCGTCCGACGCCCGCTGCGGCAGGGTCTTCCTCACCGAAGGAGGCAAAGCGCTCGACGGACCCATCGCCGAAATATGGAGGCGGAGCGAAGAAAAACTTCTCGACGGACTCGCGGACGAGGAGCGAGGGGAACTTCTGCGGCTGCTCGTCCGGGTGCGCCAAAACCTCGATCCGGAATTCGAGCCGCGTTGAGTTCGGGCGGAGCGACACGCGGTCAGAAGCCCGTTTCGACGAGGCTGCTTCTGGCGGTCCTCACCTCGGCGGTCTTCGTATCGGTTTTGAACAGCTCGATGGTCAACGTCGTCGTGCCGGTCATCGGGGAGGAGTACGGGGTCGGAGAGGCGCAGGTTGGATGGGTCATCACCGGGTTTTTGCTCGCGTATGCCATCTCGATCCCGCTCTACGGACGCATCTCGGACTTCTACAGCATCCGGAACGTCTACGCGCTGGGGCTCGGGGTCTTTGCCTTCGGAAGCCTGGTGTGCGCTCTCGCCCCGAACCTCCAACTGCTCGTCCTCGGGCGGGTCATTCAGGCCATCGGAGGCGCGGCGGTGCCGGCTTTGGGGACCGTCGCAATCACGAAAGTGTTGCCTCCCGGAGAACGCGGCGGCGCGCTGGGACTCATCGTTTCGAGCGTCGGCATCGGGGCGGCGGTCGGGCCGGTGGTCGGCGGGGCCGTCGAAGAGCTCGTCGGCTGGCACTATTTGTTTTACGGCTCGCTGGTTCTCACGCTCGTCCTCATACCGGGCGCGCTCCGGGTCCTGCCGGACGGAGAACACGCGGGCGAAAAGCGCTTCGACCTCGCCGGAGGGGTTCTACTCGGGCTATCGGCGGGACTATTCCTGTTTGGGATCACACAGGGTCAGGTCGAGGGGTTCGGGCACGCCTCGTCGTGGGGCAGCTTTGTGGGAGCCGCGGCGGCGGGCGCGGGGTTCTTCCGGAGGATCACGACCGCGGAGCGCCCCTTCGTCTCGCCGGAACTTTTCGGGAACCGGGCGTACGTGGCGGCGGTCCTCGTCGGGTTCTTTTTGATGCTCGCCAACGTTTCGACGCTCGTGATGGTCCCGCTGCTCATTGCGGACGTGAACGGGCTCTCGCCGGGCGCGGCGGGGCTCGTTTTGACGCCGGGCGCGGTTGCGCTCGCTCTCCTCTCCCCCATGACCGGGCGGCTCTCGGATCGGGTCGGGGTCAAAACGCCGATCTTCGCCGGTCTCGTCGTGATGCTCGTCTCGGTCTTCTTCATCTCGGCCTTCGGCGCGGGGGGCTCCGCCTACCTCGTCGCGCTCGGGATGCTCGGCGTCGGGGTCGGCTTCGCCTTCGCCAACCCCCCGACCGTCAACGCCGCCGCCAACGCCCTTTTCGTGGAGGACGTCGGCGTCGGACTGGGGATCTTCCAGGGCCTCTTCTTCCTCGGCGGCGGCGCCGGACCCGCCATGTCCGGCGCGTTCCTCGCGGCGAGGAGGGAAGGAGGAAACGGGGCCATCAACCCTGTCTACTCGCTGGACGCCGCGCCGTTCTCGGACGCTTTCCTCGTCCTGATATCCGCCCTCCTCATCTCCCTGCTCGCCGCTTTCTGGCTCAAGAACACTTCGACGAAGGAGAAAGCATGACCGACTACGGAAGAGAGATCGAGTTCGGCGTCTTCGTCGAACCCCTCGCCGACCCGCCCGACCACGCCGCGAAGCTCTCGAAGCTCGCCGACCGCGAAGGACTCGACCTCATCGGCATTCAAGACCATCCGTATCAGCGGAGGTACCTGGATACGTGGACCCTCATCTCCGCCCTCGTCGCGCAGACGGAGAACGTCCGGTTCTTCCCGGACGTGGCGAATTTGCCCTTGCGTTCGCCGGCCATGCTCGCCAAATCCGCGGCGAGCCTCGATGTGATCTCCGGCGGAAGAGTTGAACTCGGACTGGGAGCGGGCGCGTTCTGGGATGCGATCGAGGCGATGGGCGGCGAACGACGCAGCCCCGCCGAAGCCGTTCGCTCGAAGAAGCGATTCGAGTCATAAAGCTCGTCTGGAGCGACGAACGCTCCCTCCGCTTCGACGGGGAGTTTTATTCCTTGAACGGCATGCGCCCCGGCCCGAAGTCCGCTCACGACATCGGAGTCTGGATCGGGGCGGCGGGCCCCAGGATGCTCGACCTCACCGGACGCCTCGCCGACGGGTGGGTTCCCTCCTCCGGCTGGGCGGGGCCGGACAGGTTGCCCGAACTGCAAAAGCGCATCGACGAAGGCGCGGCGAAAGCGGATCGAAGGCCCGAGGAAATAAAGCGCGTCTACAACGTCTCCGGCATGATCGGGGACGAAGGCGACGAAATCCTCGAAGGCCCCGTCGCGAAGTGGGTGGAGCGGCTCACGAGCTTCGCCGTCGAATCCGGGATGGACACGTTTATCTTCTGGCCGCGAGAGGAACACGAAAAACAGGTCTCGACCTTCGCCGCGGAGGTGGTCCCCGCGGTGCGAGAGAACGTGGAAAAAGAGCGAAGAAAGGAAACGAGTTGACGACAAACGGCGTGATCCCCGAGGAACTCAAGGACATTCTGGAATCCACGTCGCTGGCGCACATCGCCACGATCGGATCGAAGGGCGAGCCCCAAAGCAATCCGGTCTGGTTCGGGTGGAACGGTGAACACATAAAGTTCTCCCAGACGAAGACCCGTCAGAAATACAAAAACGTTGGGCGGGAGCCGCGCGTCGCGCTCTCCATCCTCGACTCCGAAAACCCGTACCGCTACCTGGAAATTCGAGGCGAAGTCGAGAAGATCGAAGAAGACCCCGACAACGCTTTCATCAACGAGATGGCGAAGAAATACATGGGCAAGGACGAATATCCGTTCCACCAGCCCGGCGACGAGCGCGTCGTCCTTTTCGTGAAGCCCGAACACACCACGGCGATGTAACGAAGCGAAAGCAAGGAGGCCGCGCATGGCCGCGAAAGAGTACCGCTCCGAGGGAATCACCGTGACGTTCGACGCCGGACGCTGCATCCACTCCGAGGAGTGCGTCCACGGGTTGCCGGAGGTCTTCGACGTCGGGAGGCGGCCCTGGATCCAACCGAAAAACGCCGCCCCCGACACCGTCTCAAACGTGGTCATGCGCTGCCCGACCGGAGCCTTGCAATTCATCCGTCCCGACCACTCCGAGGAGCCGACTCCCGAGGAAAACAAAATAATCCTCGCCGAAGACGGTCCACTCTTCATCCGGGGCGACGTCGAGATTCGCGAGTTCCGGGGCGCGGAAAATATTGACGATTGGCGCGCTCTCCTGACGCACGGGACGCGAGTCGCGCTCTGCCGCTGCGGCGAGTCGAAGAACAAGCCGTTCTGCGACAACAGCCACGTCGAGGCGAATTTCCGCCACGACGGCTCGCTCGGCGAGGACGGGATGAAGGAGGATGAGGATGCGAACAAGCTCCTCACCATCTCCCCCTCCGAAAATGGCCCGCTCCTCCTCCACGGAGAGGTCGAGGTCCTCGACTCGAAGGGCGAGACTTCGTACAAAGGCTCGAAGGCCGCCCTGTGTCGCTGCGGCCGCTCCGAAAACAAACCGTTCTGCGACGGTACCCATGCCCGCTCCGGCTGGCGGGAAGACTGATGAACAGACAAGGAGAACCGTGAACACTATCGGAATACATCACGTCACCGCCATCTCCGGCGAGGCGCAGCGAAACGTGGATTTCTACGTCGGGGTCCTCGGACTGAGGATGGTCAAGAAGACCGTCAACTTCGACGACCCCGGCACGTATCATCTGTACTACGGCGACGGCGAAGGCTCGCCCGGCTCCATAATGACGTTTTTCCCGTGGGCGAACGCCCCGAAAGGCACCCAGGGCTCGGGGCAACTCACCGTCACGTCTTTCTCGGTCCCGGAAGGTTCGCTGGATTTCTGGACGGACCACCTCTCCGAAAGCGGCGCATCGCCAGGCGAGTTGGAAGACCGCTTCGGGGACACGGTCCTCCCCTTCGCCGACCCGGATGGCATAAAGCTCGAACTCGTCGCGAACCGTGACGGCGGGTCTCCGTGGAAAGACGGCGCCGTACCAACCGAGAACGCCGTCCGGGGCTTCCGCGCCGTCACCCTCTCGGTGGCGAACCCGGAACGCACCGCGCGACTGATGACCGAGACGCTGGGTTTCCGAAAAACCTCGGAAGGCGAGAAACGAAGCCGCTATGAGGCGGGCGAGGGTGGGCCGGGGAATTCGGTGGACATCGTTGGGGGAGAAGAGGCTGGTCGGATGGGTGTCGGGACCGTGCATCACGTCGCGTTTCGGGTGCCGGACGAAGAGGCTCAGGAAGGACTGCGAAAAGAAATCGCCGCTCTCGGGTTCGATGTGACGCCGGTTCTGGACCGGAATTATTTCCGTTCGATCTACTTCCGGGAGCCGGGCGGGGTCCTCTTCGAGATCGCCACCGACCCACCGGGCTTCACAGCCGACGAAGCCCCCGAAAAACTCGGAACGAGCCTCAAGCTCCCGCCCTGGCTGGAGTCGCGGCGCGAGCGCATCGAAGAAGTCCTCCCTCCGCTGAACGTCCCGACAGAGGAAAGCGCGTGAGCGAGGACAAACTCGGTTTCGTCCACCGCTTCGTCCCCGCGACCGGCGGACTGGAGACCACGCTGCTCCTCCTCCACGGCACCGGCGGGAACGAGGCGGACCTCATACCGCTGGGACGAGAGCTCGCTCCCGGAGCCGCGATCCTGAGCCCGAGGGGGAAAGTCTCGGAGTTCGGGGCGCCGCGCTTTTTCCGGCGGCTCGCCGAAGGCGTCTTCGACCAAGAAGACCTCGTCTTCCGTACCCGCGAGCTGGCGGAGTTCGTCGAAAATGCTTCCGAGGAATACGGTTTCGATAAAACCGGGCTCGTCGCGGCGGGGTACTCGAACGGGGCGAACATCGCGGCGAGTCTGATGCTGCTCCATCCCGGCCTCGTTCGGAGGGCCGCGCTTTTCCGGGCGATGGTCCCGTTCGAGCCCGAAGTGAAGCCGGACCTGTCCGGGGTCCCGGTCTTCATAGCCGCTGGGCGACAGGATCAGATGATCCCACCGGAGAACACCGAAAGCCACGCCCGGCTGCTCACCGACTGCGGCGCGAACGTCGAACTCCGCTGGCGCGGCACCGGCCACGCCCTCGCCTACGAGGAAGTCGAGGAGGCGAAGGAATGGCTCTCGGGCGCGTAGGCGCTTCGAGCGGCTCCGCCGTCGTCGCTGTTACAATTATTTTTGGCGTGGTGATACTCGAAGGGAAGCGAAGAGGTCAACTACTGAGAGCTAAAGCAGTCAGCTTGTCGTTCCAACTTTCGAGCCCCCGGAGAAGAAGGAGGACGGCGCAAAGCACGACGGACGACATTAGCCATGCAAGCCGGGTTACAGCTCGTTACACCCGGAGGCCGGTGGGCAGGCTGACCAGGTTGCGAGCCTGTCTCCTTCGAGAGTCTACCCTGGCGCGCGACCAACGCTCTACGCGCTCTTCTGGCGAACGTTGCCGGTTGCCCGGAGACGTCCTGCGCCAACGAGCCATTTTCATGTTTCCATTCTACTACGAAAGGGCTTGTCCATGGGCGA
>JBOHBL010000740.1:0-9538 GCA_050698295.1 Rubrobacteraceae bacterium
GAAGCCGCACGAAGCGATGTACGAGATGCACCGTTCTCCGCACAAGCACGCGCACTGAAGGGAGGAGTGGAGGAGGTAGAGGAGTGGAGGAGTAGTATTTTTCTTTCCCGACTCCTCCATCTCACTACTCCTCCACTCCTCCTCTTTTCAAAGAGAGGCCCACATGGATACCGTCATAAACGACTTCGTTCAGGTCCTTCGCAACCACCGCCTTCGCGTCTCCCCCGCGGAGAGCATCGACGCGCTCAACGCGCTCAACAGCGTGGGGCTTGGAGAACGAGAAGTGGTCAAGGACACGCTTCGGGCGACTCTGGTAAAGAACCTGGACGACATCGAATCGTTCGACCGGCTCTTCGACCTGTATTTCGACCTTCGCCCGACGGAGGAGAGGAAGGCGAAGCTGCGGATTCCGCGCGACCACGACCACGGGCCGCCGCCCGCGAAGATGGAGTTCGGGGACGACGCGGGTGGCGAGGCGCCGGATTCCGAGGAACACAGCCATGAGGACAGCGAATCCACCGAGTTCCGCAAGCATTTCGATGAGGATCGGATGCGCCCTTCGGAGGACTTCCACGGCGATCCGGACAGGATGCGGTTGTCTCTCTTTTCGCAGGAACTCATCCTGAACCGCAAGCCCGGCGCCCTGGATCAGGCAATGCAGCGCATCACGCACCAGTTGAAACTGCGGCGGGCAAAAAGCATCTTCAACCCCGGAGACCTGGTCACGACCCCCGGCGGGCAGGAGATACCCCTCGACGTCTCGGCGGCGGACCTCGGGGAACTCGTGGATCACCTCCACGAAATGGACGTGGACGAGCGACTCATCCGGCAACTGGAGGAGCAGTCCGAGGATATTTTGAGAGACCTGCCCCAGCTCATCGAGCAGATGATCGAACGTCAAAAGGAGCTCGAAAAACCGAAGGACGACTCCGAGTTCCGGCGGAAGTCCATCCGCAAGATGCTCAGTTTCTCGGCGACCGAGCAACGCGACATGGAGGCCGCGATCCGGAGGATAGCGCGCCAGATCCACGGCGCGAAAACCCGTCGTATGAAACAGGATCGCATCGGCAAGATCAGCGTCCGCCACACCCTGCGGAACAACGTCCAGTACGAGGGCATCCCGTTCAAGCCGGTACTGAGACGACATCGGGAACAGAAGCCGCGCCTCGCCTTGCTCTGCGACGTGAGCATGAGTACGCGAAACCTCTCGCGTTTCTGGCTGCACATGGTCCACCAGATGCACAACCTCTTCTCGAAGGTCCGCACCTTCGTCTTCGTCGCCGACATGGCCGAGGTGACGCACCTCTTCGAGGAACACTCGCTCCATCGGGCGGTTGATGAGATCTTCTCGGGCCGCGTCATAGACGCGGACGTGAACAGCGACTTCGGGAAGGCGGCGGGCCAGTTCGTCAACGAACACCTCTCAACCGTCAACCACCGCACCACCGTCGTGATCCTGGGCGACGGACGAAACAACGGCAAGCCGCCGAACGTCGAGGCTCTGGAAGAAATATCCCAGCACGCGAGGCAACTGATCTGGATGACCCCGGAACCGAAGTGGGGCTGGCGACTCGGAAGCTGCGACATGCCGCTCTACGAGCAGGTCTGCAACCGCGTCGAAGTCGTCCGCACCGTGGATCAACTCGCCGGAGTCGCCGAGGAACTGGTGAGAAGCCGAGTGTGAAAGAGCCGGGAGTCGGGGATGCTTCCCCAGAGACAAACTTTCCTTTTTCCGCCGACTCACCCTTCCGTTTCTGCCCCGCCGACGGAACAAAGCTCGATCCACCGCGCCCGTCGGGCGGCTCGACCTGTCCGCTGTGCGGTCGTTCGTGGTACCGGAACCCGGCTCCAGCAGTCGGGGCGGCGATAGTCGAGGACGAAAAGGCTCTCGTCACGATTCGGGCGCGGGAGCCGTACAAGGGCAAAATAGACGTCCCCGGAGGCTTCCTCGAACTCGGGGAGCATCCCGTGGACGGCCTGAAACGCGAGGTCATGGAGGAACTCGACGTGGAGGTCGAGGTCCTCTGGCCCCCGGTGATGTTCGCGCCTCATACCTACGGAGACGACGGAGTACACGCCCTCGCCATCGGGTTTCGGGCGAGAATAATGTCTGGCGAACCGTCCCCCACCGACGACGTGGCCGCTATACGATGGATCTCATCAAAAGAAGTGGACTCCCTCGATTTCGCCTGGAACCACGACCGCGAGCTCATCCGTAACGCCCTGCGGGAAAGCACCAAAGGGAAAACCCCGATTCCCTGCTACTCCCGCACCCGCCAACCCCCGTCCCCCTGAAAATCTCGCGCTTCACCCTTGCGCGAGGTGTTGGCTTCTGCTATTAGTTTGCAGCTACGATGACGAGTGAGGGAAACTTCGAGGCTCTTCAGGAGCGCGGCATTCGGGTGACGCCGCAGCGGGCTCACGTGTGGAAAGTGCTGATCGAGTCGGGCAACCACTTCACGGCTGAGGAGATTTGGGAGCGGGCGAAGGGCGGGCTGCCGGGGCTGGAGTTATCCACGGTGTACCGGGCGCTTGAGACTCTCCGGGAAGCGGGGCTCGCGGCGGACAGCCGTTTGCCGGAGGGGCCGCGGGTTTTCGAGGCGAAAGGTTCGTCGCATCCGCATCTGGTATGCGTGGAATGCGGGGGGATTTCTCATCCGGAGGCCGGGGTGGGGCGGCGTCTGCTGGAAGAATTGAACGCGGCTTCGGAGGGTTTCGAGGTGCGTGAGATGCACGTCGCGGGACGCGGCATCTGCGCGGAGTGCGCCTCGGCGGAATAGCGCAAACAGAATCTTTTCGGGAAAGGAGACCTGTGGAGACGGTGACACGGATGAAGGCTTTGCTCGCGCTCTGGGCCGTGCTCGCGCCGATGATTCTTGGGGGGTGCGGAGAAACGTCGTCCGGCGCGGGAACGCTGGAGGTCCGGGCCAACGGCGAGGACTTCGTGAGGGAGGGTTTCGAGACCAAAGACGGGTGGGAGATGTCTTTCGACCACGTATACGTGACCTTATTCGACATAACCGCCTACCAGAGCGACCCGCCGTACGACCCGGACAGGGGCGAAGAAGTCGAGGCGGGCGAGGAAGTCGTCCTCGAAGGGCCGTACACCGTGGACCTGGCGGAAGGCGGCGCGGACGCCGCCACGATCGAGGTCGGTACCGTGGAAGGAGCGCCGGAAGGGCTCTACAACGCCCTCTCGTGGAGGATGGCGGAGGCTGAAACGGGGCCGACGGAAGGCGCTTCGGTCATGGTCATCGGCACGGCGCGGAAGGACGGCGAGAGCATAGACTTCATCCTTCCCGTAAACGAAGAATACGACTACATCTGCGGCGAGTTCGTCGGGGACGAGCGCAAAGGCGTGCTGGAGGACGGAGGCGCGGCGTACCTCGAAGCCACCTTCCACTTCGACCACATCTTCGGCGACGGCGAGGCTCCGCCCGACGACGACATAAACACCGGAGCAATCGGCTTCGAACCTTTCGCGGAGTTGGCGGGGGACGGAAGCCTGGAGGCTGACCTCCAAGAACTCGAACTCGAGCTTTCGCCCGAGGACCACGAACTGCTCGAAGCAGAACTGCCGACGCTCGGCCACACCGGAGAAGGACACTGCCTCGAAACCAACTCCGGCGCGACGGGATAAGGGGAACATGCTCGCGAGAGAGATAAGAATCAGACGTGTCCGGGAATTCGCCCTGGCGCTCTTCGCGGCGGTGGTTTTAGCGTGCGGCGCGGCCTCGTCCGTATCGGCGCATGGCGTCGAGCTGGAGCAAAGCCGGGGCGAAGCGGTTGAAATAACGGCGACCTACGACAACGGCGATCCCATGAGCGAGGGACAGGTCGTCGTCTATTCGCCGGAGGAGCCGTCCGAGCCGTGGACGACCGGAACAACGGACGAGCAAGGCCGGTACGTCTTCATCCCGGACGTATCGAAACCCGGCGCGTGGAGCGTACAGGTCCGGGAGGCCGGACACGGCGCGAACATAAGCGTCGAAGTCGGAGGGGAGAAAGACTCCGGCGTGGAGCGGGTGGAGACGGAGCAGACGAGCAGCGCCGGTGGTAGTGCGGCGCGTACGGGACTCATGGTCGCGCTCGGGTTGTGGGGCTTCGTCGGGACGGCGCTGTTTTTCCAGAGCAGGCGGAGGTAATGCACCTCCCGGACGGTATATTGCCCGCGAGCGTGTGCGCCGCCGGATACGCCGCCGCCGCAGGCGCGACGTGGTATTCGCTGCGGAAGATAAAGCAAAGAGAAGACCCTCGGGAGGGCATCCCGAAAGCCTCGCTCTTCGCCGGAGTGTTCTTCGTCGCCTCGCTCGTCCACATCCCCCTCCCGCCCGTCAGCGTCCACCTCATCTTAAATGGGCTGCTCGGCGTCGCGCTCGGCTGGTACGCCATGCCGGCGATCCTCATCGGACTCTTTTTTCAGGCCGTGATGTTCGGCCACGGAGGGTTGACGACGCTCGGCGTCAACGCCGCGATCATGGGCATCCCGGCTCTGCTGGCGTTCGGGATCTTCCGGCTGAGGGGTTTCGCCGGACTCGGGAATAAGTTCTGGACCGGAGCATTCGGGTTTCTCGGAGGTTTTCTGGGGCTTGTGATCGCGGCAATCGTCCTGTTTTTCGTACTCGTCACCACCATTCCGGCGAACCTGGACGCGGGAGTGGAGCGGGCGGCGATCACGGCCCTCGTCATCGCTCACCTGCCGCTGGCGGCCATCGAAGGCGCGTTCACCGCGATGGTGGTCTTGTTCCTCATGAAGGTGGATCCCCGCCTTCTCGAAACGAAGGCCGGAGAGCAGAAGCTCGCGAGGGACTCTTGAGGCTCGCCCTCGACAAACACGCCGACCTCGATTCTCCGGTCCACCGCTGGGACCCGAGGTTCAAGATAGTCGGGCTCTTCGCGCTGGCTTTTTCTTTCGCCCTCGTCGAGGACCTGATACTCCTCCCGGCGATGCTGGCGATCAGCGCCGGGCTGTGCCTCCTCTCCCGACTCCCGATAAAGTTCGTGCGGAGCCGGCTGCGCTATCCGGGAGTCTTTGTTTTGTTCCTGGCCGTCATGCTCCCGTTGTTCTCGGGAGAGACGGCTCTGTTCGGCGTCGGGCCGGTCGAGCTCAGGGAAGAAGGGACCCTCGCTTTCGCGCTCATCCTCTGCCGCTTCGTCTCGATAGTCCTCGTGGGGCTCGTCATCTTCGGCACCGCCACCATGCACACGAACGTCGAGGCCATGCGGGCACTGGAACTTCCGGCTATCCTGGCCGACATGACGCTCTTCTCGTACCGCTACCTGGACGAACTCGGCGACACTTTGACGAAGATGCGCCGCGCCACGAAACTCCGCGGCTTCGAGGGGGGAAGAAAAACTCCCGAAATCCTCTCGTCGCTCGTAGGGAGCCTGCTCGTCCGGAGTCATGAGCGTTCGGGGCGCGTCTACCACGCGATGGTGTTGCGCGGCTACGGCATCGAGAAAAAGCGGGGCCACGGCTTCAAAGCCCGGAGGGCGGACGTCGCGGGCCTCGTCTCCACCTTGCTTCTCGCCGCCGCCTTCGTCATCGCGCAGGTGGTGCTGTCATGAAAGAGTCGTCGAACGGACACGCGCTCTCCGTCTCGAACCTTCGTTTCTCGTACCCGGATGGTCCGGTCGCGCTCGATGGGATCGGCGTTTCGGTGGACGCCGGCGAGAAAGTCGGGCTCATCGGGCCGAACGGCGCCGGAAAGACGACGCTCTTTCTCTCGATCTGCGGCGTTTTGAAACCGGACGAGGGTGGTATTTCGCTCTTCGGGTCTTCCGTCGAGGCCGGGACTTTCAGGCCGGAGATCGGACTCGTCTTCCAGAACCCCGACGATCAGTTGTTCTGTCCATCCGTCAGGGAGGACGTGGCCTTCGGACCTCGAAACATGGGGTTCTCGAAAGAAGAGATCGAAGCTCGCGTCAAAGAGGCTATGCTCGACGCGGGCGTCGAAGGTTTCGCGGAGCGCGCGCCGCATCACCTCTCCGGCGGCGAGAAGAGGATGGTCTCCATCGCGGGGGCGCTTGCGATGAAACCCAAGCTCATCGCCTACGACGAGCCGAGCGCGAACCTGGACATCAGATCCCGGCGGCGCTTGATCCGCTTTCTCCAGAACTCGGACCACACCGTTCTGCTCTCGTCTCATGACCTGGAGTTGGTCCTTGAGGTCTGCGACCGCGTCGTACTCATGGACGACGGAAATATCGTCGCCGAAGGCGACCCGAGACAGCTCATGGGCGACGAAGACCTGATGGAAAAACACGGCCTGGAAAAGCCGCATTCGCTCGTGCCGCACGGAAATACGAGGCACGGGACGTGAGCGTCGAGATGAAGCCCATCGGGTTCGTCATAAAGGGGCGTTTTCAGCACCCTCTCGCCCATGAGGCCGAACCCCGAAACTCGACTTCCCCGCGCGTCCGGGACATCGACATGAAGCACGGCACTCCCATCCTCGACATCAAGCCGTGGCCCGGCGACAGGCGCGGATCTCCCGCCTACGGAGGATAGTTCGCGCGAGATCCGCGCCCGCTACCCCCGGGTCTCTGCTACACTCCCCGTGGCAAAAGATACGGGAAAGGGGAAACATGCCCAAGTACGTCATCGAGAGGGAATTGCCGGGAGCGGGGAGCCTGAGCGCGGAGGAGTTGCAGGGAATATCTCAGACCTCGTGCGGGGTCCTCAACGACATGGGACCGCGGATACAGTGGATCCAAAGCCACGTCACAGACGACAAAATCTACTGCACCTACATAGCCCCCAACGAAGAAATGGTCCGTCAGCACGCCGAACAGGGCGGATTCCCGGCGAACAGTATCTCCGAAGTCAAGGCCACGATAGACCCGACGACCGCCGAGTAATTTCTTCGATATTTGCCGTCAGCTTTTCCGGCTGGCGGCTTTTTCGCGCGCCGACCTCTCGTATGCCTCGACGACCATCTCCCCGGCGCGCTCGTTCTCTTCCTTCGTCGTGAACCTTCCGAGGCTGAAACGAACCGCCGCCGAGCCCTTTTCCTCCGCGCCCATCGCTTCGAGGACGCGCGAAGGCTCCGCGTCGAGCGAGGCGCACGCCGAACCCGCCGAGGCGGCGACGCCCGGCATCGCCCCGAGAAGGTCCCCCACGTCCACGCCGGGAAAGGAAACGTTGAGGGTGTTCGGGAGCCTCTTTTCGGGGTGTCCGTTTAGCCGGAGGCCGGGGATGCTTTCACGGAGACGGTCGTGGAGGCGGTCGCGAAGAGAGGAGACCCTTTCGCCCTCTTTGGGCAGCGACCCTGCCACGATCTCCGCCGCCTTCCCGAAACCCACTATGCCGGGGACGTTGAGCGTGCCGCTCCTCAGCTTTCGTTCCTGTCCGCCGCCGTGAAGAAGCGGCGAGAGCCGGAACCTCCGGGTCCCCACCGTCGGACGTCGCCTCACGTACAATGCGCCAACGCCTTTCGGGCCATACGCCTTGTGAGCGGACAAGCTCATCATGTCCGCGCCGAAGTCTTCGACATTCATCGGGACCTTTCCGAGAGCCTGAGCGGCGTCGGTGTGAAACGGGACGCCGTGTTCGTGGGCGACCTCCGCGAGTTCCTCGACCGGATTCAACGTGCCGGTCTCGTTGTTGGCGAGCATGATCGAGACGAGCGCGGTCCCGGAGCTTATCGTTTCTCGAAGCGCGTCCGGCGAGACGACGCCACATTCGTCCACCGGAAGGACAGAGACTTTCACCCCGGCCTTCGCCAGATGATCCGCCGTCTCGAGAATCGCCTCGTGTTCGGTGGCGGACGTGATGAAGTGGTCTCCCGCCCGAAGCATCCCGAGAAGCGCCATGTTGTCCGACTCGGTCGCGCCGGAGGTGAACGTTATTTCTTTCGGCGACGCGCCGATGGCTTCCGTCAATTCCTCCCTCGCCACGTCCACGGCGGCTCCGGCGGTCCATCCGAAGGCGTGGGTGGAGGAAGAGGGATTTCCGAAGTCTTCCGTGAGATACGGCATCATCGCATCGAGGACCCGCCCGTCGAGCGGGGTGGTGGCGTTGTTGTCGAGGTATATCGGTGAGGTTTCAGGCATCAGGTTTTTACTTTTCCGGTGGGAGACGACCCGGTGGGAGATGCTCCATCAAAAGACACGCCGGTGGCGCGTCTCTACGACGATGTGAGATGCCGGACAGATGCGGCATTCACGAACTTCCTTTCGTCGTCGAGACGGAAATGACAGCCCCGGCTCCGGTCCTCTTCGAGGGATCCCTCCATGAGGGTCCGGGCGACGAGAAGGGGGCTTTCGAGGTCCGTACCCTCGAACTCCTCTCCGAGCCCGGCTTTTTCCCACACGACGCGCCGGAGCCTTCGACGGGCGGCCTCGGGGCTCTTTCCGGAATGCGGGGCGGTACGGAGAACGCCGCTTCGACCGGGGAAGAACGCGCGGCCTCCTCTCCCGCCCTCCACCCGAAGACGAGACCTTCGAGAAGCGAGGTCGAGGCGAGGCGGGGCCGTGGAGTCCCGTGTTCGCGACCTCGCCCGCCGCGAAAAGGCCGGGCGCGGTGGTCCTTCCGTGGAGGTCCGTCGCGACGCCGCCGCACGAGTAGTGGGCCGCCGGTACGACGGGTATCGGCTCTTCGCTCATGTCTATGCCCTCTTCGAGACAGCGGGCGTGGATCGCCGGGAACCTCTCTTCGAGCCGCGCGTCGCTCCGGTGCGTGATGTCGAGGAAGGCGCGCGGGGAGCCGGTTCGTTCCATCATCGCCCACATCTCCCGCGCCACGACGTCCCTCGGAGCGAGAGATCCGAGCGAATGCTCCACGAACTCCTCTCCGTCCGGGTCGAGCAATATTGCGCCCTCTCCTCGCGCGGCCTCGGAGATGAGGAAGCGGTCTCCGCCCGGCGAATACAGCGCGGTCGGATGGAATTGCGCGTAATGGAGATCCCGGACCGAAGCCCCGGCCCGAAGCGCGAGCGCGTACCCTCCCCCGGTCGCCCCCGGCGGATTCGTCGTATGTTCGTAAAGAGCGCCGAGTCCGCCCGTCGCGAGCACCACCGAGTTCGCCGCGATGGTGAAGGCTTCTCCGTCTTTCACCGCGTGAACCCCGGCGCAATGCCTTCCCGACATCGCGAGTTCCACCGCTTCGGCGCCCGGAAGAACCATGATGCGCTTCTCTTCCCGGACGGCGCGGGCGAGGGCGAGCTGTATCTCCCGTCCCGTCGTGTCGCGGTGGTGGAGGATGCGAGGGACCGAATGCGCGCCCTCGCGGGTGAGGTGAAAGCCCTCGAAACCTTCTTCGTACCGGTCGAAGGGGACTCCGAGTTCTTCGATGAGCAGCCGCCTCACGAGGGGCGGTTCTTCGTTCGCGAGGATTTCGGCGGCGACTTTGTTTCCGCCCCCGGCGGCGAGGATGTCGCGGACGAGGAGGTCCGGCGCGTCGTCGGGGCCGGCGTATATGATGCCGCCCTGCGCGTAGCGGGTGTTCGTCTCGGACCGCGACGAACGTCGCGGTCGGGAGTCGGGAGGCATTCGCTTCGCGGCGCGGCTCCCGACTCCCGGCGAGCGAAGCGAGCAT
>JBOHBL010000741.1:0-1818 GCA_050698295.1 Rubrobacteraceae bacterium
CCCTATCGCGCCTCGCCCGCGAAGGCATCCTCGACCTCGACGGCAAGGCCGTCACCATCCTCAAGCCCGCCGAACTCCGCGCCAGAACGTGAAGCGGCTTGCTCGCGGCTCCGCCGCAAAAATGAGAACTTTTGGCAACAAGAACGGTTTTTGATCTCGATCACACGCATGAATGACTGCGGTCATACGCGGTGATGACGAGCGTCAACGTTGGGTAGTTAGGCTTTCCGGTCGCTGATATAAAGCGGGACAGAGAGAAACACTGAGAGGAGGCAGAGATGACGTATGTGATCACGGAGCCGTGCATCGGCACGAAGGACCAGAGTTGCGTCGAGGTTTGCCCGGTTGACTGCATCTACGATGCGGGCGACCATTTCATGATCAACCCCGAGGAGTGCATCGACTGCGGAGCCTGCGAGCCCGAGTGCCCGGTCGAAGCCATCTACCCCGAGGACGAGGTTCCCGACGACCAGGAAAGCTACATCACCAAAGCCGCCGACCACTTCGAGTAGGGTACAGGCGCAACGCTTTGTTCGAGGGGCCTTTCGGGGCCTCTCTTTTCGTTATGTGGAAGACAGGAGATGGCGGACCCTCGCCAGGAAATACCTCCACCGGAGTCCGTGGTTCGCGTTCAGGCTCGATGAGGTCTCGTTGCCGGACGGGACGGAGATCGAGTACGGGGTCTTGGAGGGGAACGAGATCGTGGCGACGCTCGCCGTCACCGATGGCGGAAACGTCATCCTCGTTCGTCAATGGCGGCAGCCTCTCGGAGAGATGTCGTTGAGCCTTCCCGGCGGCGCGGTCGAGGTTGGGGAGAGCATCGAGGCCGCCGCCGAACGCGAACTCTTCGAGGAGACCGGATACCGTGCGGAGGGTCTGAAGCGCATCGTCTCCGTGCACACGACGCCCGGACGGAGCGACGAAGTGTGTCACATCTTCGAGTGCCGGGCGGTTTCCGACGAGTCCGGGCCGAGGCCGGAGCCGACCGAGTTCATCGAGGTCGTGGAGATGTCCCTCGAAGAAGCGGGGGAGAGCGTGCGAACCGGGAAAATATCCGACGCGGCGTCGGTGCTCGGCATCTCGCTCGGTTGCCGCTGAGTCGGTGTTCGGGTAACCTGAAAGAAGCAAACTCGGGGAGCCGCGAGGCTGAGAGGGCGTCGGGAAGTTCCCGCGCCGACCCTTTGAACCGGATCCGGATAATGCCGGCGCAGGGAAATCGGGAACCTTCGCGTCTCCTCGCAAGCCGAAAAAGGAGGCGCGATGAATCCGTTCAAAGACACCAGAGTGCTGACCGAGGCGGCGCTCGCCATCGCCCTCGCTTTCGTCCTCGGCCTCATAAAAATCTTCCAGATGCCTTTCGGAGGCTCGATCTCCCTTGAGATGGTTCCGCTCATCCTCCTCGCCCTGCGACAGGGACCGTGGGTCGGGATGGTCGCCGGGGCGGCGTACGGAATGCTCAACCTCATCATGAACCCCGTGGTCCTCCACCCGGTTCAGGTCCTCTTCGATTACCCGCTTCCCTTCGCCGCCCTCGGGCTCGCCGGGTTCTTCTCGCCGACGGTGCGCGGAGCCGTCATCGGAACAATCGTCGCCGTTCTCGCCCGCTTCGCCTGCCACTTCGTCTCCGGCGTCGTCTTTTTCGCTTCGTACGCGCCGGAAGGGTGGAATCCGTACGTCTACTCCGGGGCGTACAACGCCGCGTATCTCGCGCCGAGTCTCGTCATCGCGCTGGTGGCCGGGATCGCGCTTCTCAAAGCTCTCGAAGGGGCGCGTCCTTCGAGGCGGCAACTCGAACTCCGCGGGACGGGGCGGGTCGCG
>JBOHBL010000742.1:0-1128 GCA_050698295.1 Rubrobacteraceae bacterium
GATCAAGACCCTACTCGTGTCGGTCGCGTCGCCGAGCGCCGCGTTTATTCGCTCTTCGTTCATGCGCTACCTCCCGTCCGTGAGGTGTCGTTCGTCATGCCGTCTACTCATCGTCCTCCGTCCAGCCGAGCTCTTCCCACATCTTCGGCGGGATGAGGCGATCTATGCGGTCGAGCACGAACTCGGGCTTGTTCTCTTCCGCTTCGAGCATCTCGGGCGTCGTTTCGCCGGTCAGGACCACAGCCGAGGGCATCCCGG
Organism: Rubrobacteraceae bacterium; assembly: GCA_050698295.1. GTDB lineage: Bacteria > Actinomycetota > Rubrobacteria > Rubrobacterales > Rubrobacteraceae > JACCWD01. Next base: position 259 of record JBOHBL010000742.1, read on the forward strand.
CGTCGAGGGCCATCCGGATCTCGGTATACAACCGGTCGCCGGTCATCACGCACTCGGAGGCGTCCATCCCGATCATGCCCATGATCGTCTCCAGCATGATCGGGTCGGGCTTTCCGGTGTTGACCTCGCACTTCGCCTGCGTGCAAGCCTCTATCGCCCCGACTATCGCCGCGGCGTCGGGCTCGCCCCGGCCTCCCGGGAACGGACAGTACCGGTCGGGGTTCGTCGTGACGAGCTTCGCGCGCTTGTAAAACCAGATGGCGTCGAAGGCGATCTGGAGCTTGCGGTACTCGAAGGTCCGGTCGTAGGAGGCGATGACTATGTCTATCTCCTCCGGGTTCTCGCTCATCTATATGCCCGCGTTTCGCAGGGACTTCTACAGCGGCTCCTCGCTTATGGGGAAGACCGTGGCGTCGGGGTGGTTCTGGAGCAGCCACTGCGTCATGGTGACGACGGTGTTGACCGTCTCCTCCTCGGGCGTCGGGAGGCCGAGCTTCGTGAGCTTCTCGGCGTACATCTCGGGGGCGTTGGTCGGGTTGTTGGAGAGGAAGACGACGCGCTTGCCCCGCTCGCGCAGTTGCTCGATGAGACGTTTCGCTCCGGGCAGAAGCTCGTCGCCCAAGTAGATCGTACCGTCGAGGTCGAAGACGTAGCCTTCGTAGAGTCGGTTCGGAACCCGTATTTCGGCTCCCCGCGAGGCTCCTTCTGTCTCTTTCACCGTTCTCCCTTCTCCGTCTCCGCGTCTTTCACGGCATCACCGCCACCTTGATGCCCTCGCCGCTGGCGGATTTGTCTATCGCCTCGACCGCCTCGGAGAGCGGGAAGCGGTGCGTGACCATCCTGTCAACCGCGACGCGGCCCGATTCGATC
>JBOHBL010000743.1:0-2093 GCA_050698295.1 Rubrobacteraceae bacterium
GAGATATAACCAAAAGTTGTGGATCGAGATTCCGTGAAGAACGTGGTGCGCCTTCCCTTTGAGCGATCAAACGGAAAAGCCGACGCGCCAACGTCGGCGGGAAGGACACCGATGGAAAGGATACATCAGGTCGAAGACCACTGCGGAGAGCTTATGCTCGACCTCGACGAGATCGCCCGCGAGGGGGCGAGGAGGATGCTTGCCCACGCCCTCGAAGCCGAGGTGGAGGCGTATGTCGAGGCGGCCAGGGGCGAACGCGACGAGAGAGGACGCGCCCTGGTGGTGAGGAACGGATATGCCAAAGAGCGCGAGATCCTCTGCGGGGCGGGGTCGGTGGCGGTGAAGGCTCCCCGCGTCAACGACAAAAGGGTTGGCGGGGATGGCGACCGTCGAAGGTTCAAGAGCGTGGTCCTCCCTCCGTACATGAGGAAATCCCCGAAGGTCTCGGAGGTGTTGCCGCTTTTGTACCTCCACGGCCTCTCCAGCGGGGACTTCGTCCCGGCTTTGGAGGAGTTCTTCGGGACTCGCTCGGGGCTTTCGGCCTCGACCATAACCCGCCTCACCGAGCAGTGGCAGGAGGAGCGCGAGCGTTTCATGAAGCGCGCCCTTTCCGGGCGGGACTATGTGTATGTGTGGGCCGACGGCGTCCACACCGGCGTGAGACTCGGCTCCGACGATCGGTTGCGCTCTTTGGTGATGGTCGGGGCGAGGGTGGACGGCACAAAGGAGCTTGTGGCGATAGAGGACGGATGCCGGGAGTCTCAGGAGTCGTGGGCGTGCCTTCTGAGAGACCTCAAAAAGCGCGGGATGAGGGCGCCGGAGCTTGCTGTGGGCGACGGCGCCCTGGGTTTCTGGGCGGCTCTCCGCGACGTCTTCCCCGAGAGCAGGACTCAAAAAGACTGGGTCCATAAAACGAGGAACGTCCTCGACTCGATGCCGGGAAGCGTCCACCCTCGGGCGAAGGCCGCCATACGGGAGATCACGGAGGCGGAGGGCAAAAGGGAGGCAAGGAAGGCGATCAAGGAGTTCGCCGGCGAGTTCGGCGTGAAATGGCCCAAAGCGGTTGCGAAGATAACGGACGAGGAGGAGGCGCTCCTCGCCTTCTACGACTGCCCCGCCGAGCACTGGGCGCATCTGCGTACCACCAACCCGATTGAATCGACCTTCGCGCCGGTGCGGGCGAGGACGGACATAACGAAAGGTCCGGGGTCGAGGGCGGCGGGGCTTGCGATGATCTTCAAGCTGATGGAGGCCGCCGAGGGGAGGTGGCGGAGACTCAACGGACATCATCTCGTTGCTTTGGTGAGAAGCGGAGCGAAGTTCACAAACGGAGAGCTGGTCGAAGGAAACGCAATCGAGAAGGACGCCGCGTGATCATGGATCAATCCACAACATTTGACAATACCTCCATACGCATTAGTGCAGGGCGAAGCAACCGATAGAGGTACGGAACTCACGAAAGTTCAGACGGTGATCGCAGCTTCTCTCACGCAGCCGGTCAGCACCTTCGACCTTTCGACACTCTTTCCTGGCTTGGCCGATGAGACTACTTCGGAGGCTTTCGACCGTTTCTCTCGACTTTCAACCGAGGAACAGAGGAACTGGCTCAGAAAAAATTACGGCGAAGTACGGGACGGCGGACTCAGCCTTGGGGATCTTCCGTGAGGGTGTCCATACTCTATCTTCGATCGCGAACTACGCTGTATTCGATAGCTAGCCTGGTTTTGGTAGCACTTCTGGCACGGCTGGGAGCGCAGGCACTACTCGCACGACCTTGGGCAATCCCGGAGATGAGCCTCATCCCCGTACTGCTTTTCGCCCCTCTAATAGCAGCATGTATAGTAGGCGTGAGTACCCGCAACCCGTTCGGGGAAGTAGAACACACGTCAAGCTACCCGTTGCCGCTGCTGCGTTTCCTTCACCTCGCATCGCTTATGGTCTGCGCCTGCCTACTACTACTCGTGGTAGCGAGTGGTTCAAGCCTGCCCGGATTCGGGATGTATATGGTGCGCAATGCCTTGGGGCTGTCAGGAATATCACTCCTCGCTTCGTGGGTCCTCGGAAGCGGCCTTTCTTGGACGCTGCCTTTGTCC
>JBOHBL010000744.1:0-1150 GCA_050698295.1 Rubrobacteraceae bacterium
ACCTCCACCCGACCCTCGGATCTCGCCTTCTCCGAAATCTCCCTATGTCGCTCCTCCGCATACACAATACGCCTCCTCGAAGTCCCCAAATAACCTCTCGTTTTTATTTATCTCCGATATTACCCGATTACTTTTGTTTATGCAAGGATTTCGGATAAAATTTCTCGAAAAAAGTGAAATGGGGGAAAACAAAGATGATCGGAACCTTCGGTTGTTACGGGAGTGGGGAAAGCGCGAATCGTGGAGTCGGAAGTCGCGAATCGAAAAAGCACGACTTCCGCTTCGCGCTTCGCCGTTTTTCCTCGATTCGCGCTCTTCGTCATTTTCGGGTCGTTTCCGATGCTTCGAGGACGAGGTTCGCGAGGGGGTGATCCTCCTCGATCCCGGCGTACCGGGCGAGCGCGGAACGTTCGCCTTCCGCGAGGATCGTCTTTTGCAATTCCACCGCTTCCTCGTCCTCCGGGTTGTCGTATCGCAATATCGCCGCGATGATCTTCGCGAGATGGATCGGCGCGTGTCCCATCTCGAAGAGGCGAAGCGCGGGCGAGACGAAACGCTCCTTCCGACCGAGCTTCCGGATCGGCGCCCGAGCCACCCTCGCCACGTAGTCCGAGATGCGCGGGTTCTCGAAGCGCGCGAGGACTTTCCGGCGGTATCCGGCGAGTTCTTCCGGGTCGAAGCTGTATTCGTGGACGAGGAGGAGGCTCGTCTCTTCCAGAGTTTTCGAGACCGTTTCGCGGACGAATGGATCTTCGAGGGCGGCGGGAATCGTCGGTTTGCCGCGCGCGTATCCGAGGTAGGCTATGGCGGAGTGGCCCGTGTTCACGGTGAGGAGCTTCCGCTCGATGTACGGGAACGGGTCTTCGACGTACGTGATTCCCGCGATGCGTGGACGCTCCCCCTTTATTTGCGAGACGTCCACGATCCACTCGTAGAAAGGCTCGACGAGAACGTTCATATCCGCGCTCCTTGCTCCGGCACGATCCTGTCCACCGCCGCGTTCGGGAAACCGGCGATGTCTTCGACCGACTGTTTATGTTCGTCCGGGACGTTCTCCATCACGAAGCCCCGCAACGCCTGGCTCCCGCCGACGAGGTTCTCGCAGGCGATGACGTTCACGGGGGATCCTCCGCGCCGAGCGCGCTCCACG
>JBOHBL010000745.1:0-2420 GCA_050698295.1 Rubrobacteraceae bacterium
CTCTTGTGGGACGGCGAGCAAGAGGAGGACCCCGCGGCGCAACTGGAGAAGCCTCAAACGGTGTCCTCGGGATGAGAACTTTGCGGAACTTTGCGGCGGCTTTGCGCGCAAAGTTCGCGGCGGCAAGTTCTTTCTCTTCCGTGAGATAGAAAACCAAAACCCGCTTTGCGGGCTTGGTTCAGAAACGCTACTACCGCGCGAATCGAAGGTTGCTCCGAGCAGCCAAGAGAAGAAGTCCGTCCCGACGAACCTGATCCGAAAACCTGCTCTCTCGCTCTCTCACTTCAACCCCCAGAAGGGAGCCGGGGAGCCATTGGCAGCCAAAGGAGGGATGGGTGTGACACCGCGGGAGCGGCAGAAGATGGACCTTGCGCTGGCTCGGTTTGCCGAGGCGATGGAGGCCTGGAACTGGTCGAAGAGGACGGTTACGACCTACCGCGAGTGCGTCGGGTACTTGCTCGACTGGATCTGTGCCGAGACCGATCTCGACTGGTTGGGGCAGGTTACGCCCGACACGCTCTCTTCCTACCAGGTGGCGCTGGTCTCCTTCGAGAGGAAGGACGGCTCGCGGCTGGCCTCGGCCACACAGCATCTGCGGCTGACGGCGGTCAAGGCCTTCTTCCGGTATCTGGCCGAGAGCGGGCACCTTCTGACCAATCCGGCAACACAGCTTTCGCTTCCGAGGAGGCGCAGGAGCCTTCCCCAGGCGCTTCTCTCGCCCAAGGAAGCCGCGCGGTTGATCGAGGCGACAGAGACGAAGACACCCCTGGGCCTGCGTGACCGGGCGATCCTCGAGGTCCTCTACGCCTCCGGCATACGCAACGCCGAGCTGCGGGCTCTCTGCTTATCCGACTTCGATCCCGAGGCCGGGACGCTGACGATCCGCGCGGGCAAGGGAAATAAGGACCGGGTGGTGCCTCTGGGGCCTCTGGCTTCGGCGGTGCTCTCGGACTACATCGCGCAGTCGCGGCCCGTGCTGCTCGGGCAGAAGCGCGACGTCACGCTCTTTCTCTCCAAGCGTGGCCGGCCGATCCATAGCGTCAACCTCGCCGGATTGGTCGCGAAGGCGGCCAGGAGGGCCGGCATCGGCAAGCCCATCCGCCCCCACCGGCTGCGACACGCCTGCGCGACGCACATGCTCAAAGGCGGGGCCGATATCCGCCACATCCAGAAGATGCTCGGCCACGCTTCACTCGCCTCGACCCAGATCTACACGCATGTGGAGATCTCGGACTTGAAGGCCGTGCATCGTAAGTTCCATCCGCGCGAAAGGCAGAGACGATGATCTCGCTTGCTCACGCGATCGCTCGGTATATCGCGCACGAAGAGGCCCGGGCGCTGCGGCCCTCGAGTCTGACTTCCTGCCGGATGGCGCTCTCCCAGTTTGCCAGCGTGGTGGGCGGGCGCGGGAAAAGTCTCGGCCAGATCACGCACGAGGACCTCGCCGCGTACCAGAAAGAGCTCCTCGCCCATCGCTATCGCCGAAGCCCGAAGGGCGCATGGAAACCGCTTGCCGCAACCACCCGGTACGAGCGTCAGGCGGTCGTCTGCCGCTTCTTCGACTGGCTCGTGTCGCAAAGGGTCCTTCTCGCCGACCCGGCGGCCAAAGCCTGGCCGCGATGGAACGGGCGGCCGTTGCCCCGAAGGGCCCTCTGCGAAAAAGAGATCGAGCGGCTCCTTGCCGCGCCCGATCCCAAGAGTCCCTTCGGTCTGCGCGATCGCGCGATCCTGGAGCTTTTCTACTCCTCGGGGCTGCGCCTGGGAGAGCTCGCCGCGCTCGACTTGACGGACATCGATCTCTCCGGCGGTACGGTCCTCGTGCGCGCCGGAAAGGGCGCAAAGAGCCGGGTCGTCCCGCTCGGGGAAACGGCCGGGAAGGCCCTCGCTCTCTATTTGCGAGATGCCCGGCCTTGCCTCGCCAAGAACCCCGGAGTCAACGCGCTCTTCTTGGGCGGCCGTGGTGTCGGGAAAGGAAGAAGACTCGTTGCCTGCTCCATCGGGGAGCGCGTCTCTATGGCAGCCGACAAGGCGGGCCTTCTCGGTGTCACCCCTCATCGGTTGCGCCACAGCGTCGCGACCCATCTCCTGCGCGCCGGCGCCGATATCCGCCACGTCCAGGAGATCCTCGGCCACGCCCACGTCCAGACAACCGAGATCTACACCCATCTGGCCATCCCGGACCTCCTCGAAGCGCACCAAAGGACGCATCCGCGCGGGCACCTGGCGCGCTTGGCGCGGACAGCGCTTGAGAGACCCAAACCGACGCCGTAGACTTCCGACAACGTGAAAGCTCCTCGGCTCGCCACGCTCTGCGCGTGGCTTCTTTCCTTGGCTGCCTCGAGCACTTCCGCCTCAACCGGCCCGACGAGCGGCGGGTTGCCGCCGCCCTTGCCCATCAGCTCCGAGAAAATCGGCGAGAT
>JBOHBL010000746.1:0-4217 GCA_050698295.1 Rubrobacteraceae bacterium
GTTCCCTCCTCGACGACCGGAACCTCACGCTCGTCGTATGCTCCGCGAGTCTCGGGGACGCGGCCCTTCTCTGCGACCGCGCCGTCGTCCTCGACGAGGGCCGCGTCGTGATGGACGGGCCATTGCGAGAAGTCCTCTCCGACGCCGGGCGCCTCGCAAACCTCGACATAACCCTCCCCGAAGCCGCCGCCGGGGCCAACGAGCTTCGCAAAGTCTTCCCGGACCTCCCGACCGACCTCCTCACCGAGGACGAGTTGGAGGCGGAGATCGTAAAAAGACTCGGAGGCGCGTAATGCTCGAGCTTCAGCGAAACGTCATCTTCGGGCAGTTCGTGGACACCGGTTCGTTCATCCACCGGATGGACGCGAGGATGAAGCTCGCCGCGACCTTCGTCCTCGTCGTGGCGTCGTTTCTCGTCGGGAGTTTTATCGGGTTCGCGCTGCTTTTCCTGCTCGCCGCCGCGATTCAAATCGTCTCGAAGGTGCCGCTCGGATATTTGCTGCGAGGCTCGGCCTTCTTCCTCGGCTTCCTCGCGTTCATCCTCGTCTTTCAGGTGCTTTTCTATCCCGGCGAAGTACCAGAGGGGAGCTATCTTTGGCGGTGGGGGTTTTTGTCCGTCTCGACGACCGGGCTGGAGGCCGCCGGGATACTCGCTTTGCGTGTGATCTTTTTGTACTACGTCACGACGATGCTGCTTCTCGCGACCTCGCTCGTGGACCTCACTAACGGTCTGGAACTCGTCTTCGGGCCACTGCAAAGGCTGCGCGTTCCAGTCAACGAGCTCGTGCTCGTGTTCGTCATCGCGATCAAATTCGTCCCGATCTTCATCGAGGAGATCGAACGCCTCGCGAAGGCTCAAACCGCTCGCGGCGTTCCCTTCGACGAGGGAGGGGCGATCACGAGGGCGAGGCGTATCGGGCGGCTGCTCGTCCCGATCTTCATCGGCGGCTTCGCCCGCGCCGACAAGCTCACCCTCGCGATGAACACCCGTTGCTACCGAGGCGGACGCGGACGGACCAAATTCAGGCAAATGGAAGCCAACCCCTCCGACTGGCTCGCGCTGGCTGTGGTCGCGGTTTGGGTGGTCGTCGCCTGGCGGTTTCCGGAGCTTCTCGGATGAGCGGGTAGTCTACTCTTTGGTAGACTGAGTGGTATGAGTACGACGATCCGGGTCTCGGATAAAACAAAAGACAGGGTAAAGGCCATCGCGGAGATGACGGGCAAGCAGATGCGTTTCGTGGTCGAGGAGGCGGTCGCCGAGTACGAGATCAAAGTCTTCTGGGAGAGGACGAACGAGAGGTACGCGGAGCTTCGGCGCGACCGGGAGGAATGGGCGAGGATCGAGGCCGAGCGCGAGGGTGAGTCGGGCGCTTTACGCGATGGTTTGGATTGACCGGGGCGCGTCGCGGCGATGTCTGGCTCGTTGATTTCGGCGATCCCGTCGGGCGCGAACAAGGGTATCGGAGGCCCGCTGTCGTGGTCTCGTCGGACATGCGCAATTCCGGTCCCGGAGGCGTGGTCGTCGTGGTTCCAACTACCACCGCGCATCGCGGGCTGCCTTTGCACGTCGAGATCGAGCCGTACGTCAGCGGATTGGACGAAGTCAGCTACGCCAAGTGCGAGGACGTGAAATCCGTCTCGGTCGAGCGGCTGGTGAGTCGGTTCGGCGTTGTTTCGCCGGAGGAACTCGACCGTATCCGCCGCGTCCTTCGTTATTTGTTCGAGCTGTAGAGTTCTCCGGCCCGATCTTTATCTCTCATACCGGAGATGCGCCAGCAGGGTGTCCGTTGTCCACGTGGGAATGCCGCACCCGAGGAAGTCGGCGTCCTGGGTCCAGATGCCGCAACGGCCTTCGTCGCCTCCGAGGGCCAGCGCGAGCGCGACGGTGGGCGCGTCGTCCGGGTCGCGGGGGATGCGGTAAGCGGCTTGCTCGATACGGTGGGCGTAAGCGTCGCGCGGGACCACCGTTACCTCTCTTTCGGTGAGTTCGATGGCGTCTTGCAACACCGCGTTGATCGTCTCGCGCGTCATGCGTCCCTGATCTACTATGGCGTCGGCGCGCTTCGGCAGTTCATGGAGCGCTTCCTCGTACGCTCGTTCGGAAACCGTGAGGTCGAGGCGCGGGTCACGCATCAGCCTTTGCCCGCGCCGCCTTAGCAACTCTGCGACGAAGACGCTGGCATCGACTACGAGCAGCACGGCCGGCGCGAAACTCTAGAGGGGCGACTTGAATCTATTAGTCCGCCTGTCCACGAGCTTCGCGAAGACCTTCGGGAATAGGTTTGGAAAGGTCGAAATAATCCGCCAATTCGTCCTCGGTCATCCCGCTTTCCTCCAGCGCGCGCGCGACGGATGCTTCGAGCCTTTTCAGCGCCTCCTCTAGTTCAGCCTGCCTTCGGGCGTCCCTCTTCGGCGCCACCGGTATATAAAAGCCTATGAGCCTGCCATGACGCTCTATCGCGATGGGCTCCGCTTCCTTGAGAAAACCCGTCGCCCGATCCCGGAACTCCCGCACCCCAACATGCTTCACGATCTCACCCTCGCTTCCGTGGTTATTTGTGACCACATTTTACCGCGAGCATGGTGGCTTGATCCATCTTTCCCGGAAAAGTTCCCGAACTTCGGGAGGCTTTTGCTCTTTCTCCCGGGAATACGCCGCGAGTATCGTTCCTTTCGCCATAGTCGATCGAACGAAAGGAAACGACCGTGGAAAGGACAATGACGTTGCCCGTCGAGAGGGAGGAGGCCGGAGACATCTCTCCTTCGGCGCTCATCCGGGGAAGTGGCTTGCTCGCGATGATCGCGGGAGTCTCGATGGTGCTGTCGCCGGTGCTTCATCCGCATAGTACCCAGAGCGCCGCCTGGGTTCCCGTGCATCTGGCGTATTTCGCCACGCTCATAGCCGTGATGCTCGTCCTCGTCGCAATCTTCGTGAGGCAAATGCGGCGAGCGGGAAGACTCGGCGTGGTCGGGTTCATAACGGCGTTCGTCGGGACGGCGATGATGCTCATGGAGGGGCGCGAACACATCTTCTCTCCCGACTTCGGCACGGGGACGCCACTCGGGCTGTGGGAGCTTATCCTCGCGAGCTTCGTTTTCAGCGTCGGCTACATTTTGACGGGAATTGCGACAGCGCGGGCCCGAGTCTTGCCGCGTGGCGTCGGAATCCTTCTCGCCGTCAGCGGGCCGGTGGCGGCGTTCTCCCCGCCCATCGGGATAGCAGCGGTGATGATAGTGAGCCACACAGTCTTCGGCGTCGGGCTGGCGTGGGCGGGGTATGCGCTCTGGAGCGAGCGGTCATGAGGCCGTCCACGAAGAGGCTCGTCTCGGTCGCGGCCCTGACCTTCGCGGTCTCGCTCGTCGGGGCCGTCCTCGCCCTCGTCTTTCAATGGCCCACCCAGCTCGACGGCTCGGGACGCCCGAACGTCACGGCGGGAGAGTTCGTCACCGGCGGCACGGCGATCTCGATCCCGGTCTTCCCGTGGATCGCGCTGGGCGTGTTCGCCCTTCTCGCCCGCAGCCGACGTTGGTGGGGGACGGTCGCTGTCGTGGGACTCTGCCTGCTCGGGCCGCTCTTCGTGGTCGGCGGGCTGGGGGAGGCGTTCGCGCCCGCCACGCCTCACGTCCCCCGGGCGGTGCTCGTCGTCTCCGGCGTGGTGTACATATTCCTGGGGCTGTCGCTGCTTCTCTGCGGCGTTCTGGATCTGATAGATCGCGCACGGACGAGGGGATGAAAGCCTCCCCAACATTTGAAAGGAGAATTTGATCATGTCCTCGACAAACCTGATCCGGTGGGCCGGGATCCCGGCCCTGCTGGCCGGGGCGTTGTTCGTAGCCGCCGACCTCCTGAGCCTGGGCATCTCACCGAAGTTTCCCAGCGTGGAGTCGCTCACTTCGGGTCCCTATGCCGTCCAGTCCGTGCTGAAGCTCGCCGCCGCCGCGCTGCTCCTGCTCGGGCTCGTCGGGCTGTACGCTCGCCAGGCGGAGGCCTCCGGCGGGCTGGGGCTGGCGGGCTTCCTCGCAGCCTTCTCCGGCACGGCGCTGACGGTCGGCGCTTTCTGGGCGACGGCTTTCTTCGCGCCGGTCGTGGCCGCCGGCGCCCCCGAGTGGTTCGACGCCGGCGAAGGGCCCCCGGGGCGGCTCGCGGAGGCGTTCGTGGTGTCGAACGCGCTCTTTATCCTCGGCTGGCTACTGTTCGGGGCGGCGACTTTCAGAGC
>JBOHBL010000747.1:0-4667 GCA_050698295.1 Rubrobacteraceae bacterium
CTCCAGCTCGTCTAATTCGCTCATCATCAGGTCGTAGGCGTTCTCGAAGCTGGCGATCCCGGCTCGCGACGGCCCGCCGAAGGCCATGTTGCGCTGGTAGTGGCGCACATCGAGGACGGCCACGCGCAGGTCGTCGCCGTTGTCCTCCAGCTCCACGTCGTAGCGGAGGGCCTGGTTCGCCGCCTGGGCGATGTCCCGGTTGACGACGAATCCGGCCACGCCGACGAGGATGATCGCGACCAGAAGCCCCCCGACGGCCGCCATCGTGATCCGCCACGACTGCCGCCGGAGGTCTTTATGATTGTTCTCGAAGCTCTCTATGTTAGTGGACCTCGCCATGTCGTTGGAGCTTCAATTATACTTCGCGCAAGTTGAACCGAGGGAGGACCTGATGCGGGTTTTGATCGTCGAGGATGAGCCGGGCATCGTCAGGATGCTCGAGCGCGGGCTTCAGGCCAACGGCCACAAGTGCGTGAGCGCGGACAACGGAGTGGATGGCGTTCGCCTCGCCGTCGATGAAGAGGTGGATATCGTCCTGCTCGACATAATGCTGCCCGGCCTCGACGGCCACGAAGTCCTCAAGAGGATAAGGCTCAGGAAGCCCGGGCTTCCTGTCCTCATGCTCACCGCCCGCGACGAGCTTCCGAGCAAGGTTCAAGCCCTCGACTCCGGCGCCGACGACTACCTCACCAAACCCTTCGCCTTCGAGGAGCTCATCGCCCGGATGCGCGCGCTCTTGCGCCGCAACGACCAACCGGACACCTCCTCCCTCCAGGCCGGAGAACTCAAGGTGGACCTTCTCTCCCACAGAGTCTTTCTCGCCGGAAACCCGGTCGAACTCTCCAGCCGCGAGTTCGAACTTCTCGAATATTTCATGCGCCATCCCGGTCAGGTCCTCTCCCGGCAGCAAATCCTCTACGCTATCTGGGACTACTCCTTCGATCCCGGCTCCAACGTGGTCGACGTCTACGTCCGATACCTCCGCAAAAAGATAGATCGTCCCAATGCCCCCTCCCTCATATCGACGGTCCGCGGAGCCGGATACCGCTTCGATCCTCCCAAAAATACTTAGATCCTTCGACTCGACTAATCGTCGTAATCGTAGTCGCCGTCGTCGTAATCGTCGTCGTAGTCATCATCATCGTAGTCGTCGTAGACGGGAGCGGACGCCGGAGCAGGGGCGGGCGCCGGAGCAGGGGCGGATGCCGGGGCGGGCGCCGGCGCTGCGGGAGCGAGAGCCGGTGCTGGCGCCTGGGCGGGAGCTGGCGCCGGGGCGGGAGCTGAGACGGAGGCTGGAGTCGGCGCGGGTTCGGGAGCGGGCGCCTGAACTTCTTGCTGGTCGGGCTGTTCGTCCCGTTCTTGTTCGTTGTCCTGGCCGTCGTTTTGGTCTGTTGTTGGCTGTTCCTCGCGCGGTTCGGTTTGCTCGATGTCCACCTCGATGAGGTCGCCGCGGGGCTTGAGTTCGACGAAGACCTCGCGCTCTCCCTTGACGATAAAGAAGATCCAGGCGTTCTGGGCGAAACCCACGTCGTTGACCGACCATTCCTCGGTCCTGAAGGTGTCGCGGTAGAACTCCCTGACCTGGCTCATGTCGGCGTCGGTGAGGAATTCGACCTCCGTCCAGATGAAATTGCCCTGCATCTCCCTGAGATACTCGATCCGCACCGAGCCCGGATAGCGGCTCAAATCCGGTATGTCGGAGCCATCGACGTCCGTCTGAGGGACGGAAGGAGAGCTGACAGGGGGTGGCTGTTCGACCGGTTCGATGTCTTCCGGATCCTCGCGGGAGGCGAGCAGCCATTCGTCGTTGCCGGCCAGGGTCCACCCGACCGCGAACCCGGCCAGGGGTAGGATCAGGGCGACCAGCGCCACCGTGAGGAACGAGACCCTCAGAATTGCCTCCCTGTAATCGCCGATGACACCAAAAATCTTCTTCACACCTACTATATTCGGCCAGAGCCGTTAGAGAAAGGTTACAGGCAAATTAGAAAATTCTCATTTTCCGCCCGACACGCATCAAGAGGCCGGACCTCCACGTTATTGGCGTAGAGGAGTAATGGCGCGGAGGGTCCGGCTCTCTTTGAAAAGGTGTGGGGCATGGACGGCGAGACGGGCAGGCTGGGCAAGGAGCGGAGTGTGGGTGCCCGGTGAAGCGACAGGGAAACCCCCGTTCGCTCGGAGACGGTGGGTGATCCACGCCTCCTGACGCCAGGGAACTGTACGCCTCAAGCAGTCCGCGCCTCTTGTCCTTAGCTGCCCCACGACACGCAATTTACAAGCCGAATCTAAGAATCGTATGAAGAAGAGATTAAAAAGCCATGAAAATTCGGAGAGCCCGAGCGTTTCCCGCCCGGACTCTCCGTACGCTACGAAAAGCGGGGCATCACTTCGCTGGCGAAGCGTTCGAGCTGGCTGTGATCGTAGGCGATGCGCGGCAGGTAGATTATGAAGTAATCCACCCCGGCCTCGACTCTCTGCTCGATCAACTCGACTGTTTGCTCGGGCGTCCCGACTTTGAACAGTTCGGCGTACTCCTCGTGTGTGCGCTTCCCGCGAGCCGCCTCCGTCGCCCGCTCCGGGTCCTCTCCGCCTTCGAGGAGGTGGACGTTGAGCGAGGTCGAGCGCGTTATTTCGTCGTAGTCGCGCCCCAGGTCGTCGCAGTGCTTTTCGAGGACACCGAACTTGTGCCGGAGCTGATCCGGGTCGCCGAAAACGTTGCAGGCGTCGCCCCACTTCGCGACGAGACGGAGCGTCACCTTCTCGCCGCCGCCCCCGATCCAGAACGGCGGATGCGGTTCGCTCACGCTTTTTGGCTCGTTTATGGGTCTGTCCACCGAATAGAACTCGCCGTCGAACACGACCTCATCCTCGGTCCACATCCGATGGACGATCTCACACGCCTCCTTGAAGGCTCTCATGCGCTGTGGGACCTCCGGAAACCCGTACCCGTACGCGAGCCACTCGTGTTCGTACCATCCGGCGCCCAGCCCGAAGAGGAGACGACCGTTGGACATCGCGTCCACCGTGGAGGCCATCTTGGCGAGAAGCGCCGGGTTGCGGTAACCGTTGCACGAGACCATCTGTCCGACTTTCGCCGTTTTGAGGTCTCGCGCCAGTCCCGCCGTGGTGGACCAGCACTCGAAGGTGGTGTTCTTCGTGGGTTCGGGGACGGTGTGGAAGTGGTCGTAGACCCACACCGAGTCGAAGCCGAGGTCTTCAGCCTTCTTGCCCGCGTTCGTCATCGCCTCGTACTGCTCGACCGGGTCTTCTATCTCGGTCAGGTCCATCCTCCACCCCTGCGGCACGAAAACGCCGAAATCCACCGCCATCGAATCCTCCTCGTCGAGACCACACCCTACGACCGGTATCTTAACGGGGTTCGTCTTCCGGGGCTAACGCCAGATCCTCAGAGCCCCGTCCGAGCGCCCGACCGCGACCGCCGCTCGTCCTTCCGGGTCCGTGGCGGAGGCGATGTTGGTGCGGGTTTCGCCCCCGACCGGAAGCGCCCATTCGACCTCCGCTCCATCCGGGGTCCGGCGTATGGCGGCCAGTTCGGTGTAGGTCCGGTTCGGGACGAGGAGTTCCCAGCTTCCGTCATCGTCGAGGTCTCCGGCTCGCGCCGTGTCCAGGTTCCTCGTGTCGAGGCGGTGCGAGGCGTATCCGGGGACTTCGGCCACTATTTCGAGCGTCCCGGTCTCGAACTCCGGGCGGTAGAACTCCACGACGGCATCGAGGTGCGGCGTCCTGACGGCGGCTACCTCGAGCTCTCCGTTCTGACCGAATGGACCCGCCGCCAGGACGTGACGCCATTTGAAAGGCTCCCCGATAAACGGTCCCGCCGCCGCGAGGCGACCGTCCGGCGAGTAGACGGAGACCCTGCTCCCCACACCGTCCGCGCTCTCCGAGACGGCCAGAAGTTCTCCTTCGCCCGGGGCCTCGAACCAGAGCGGGGAGATACTCTCGAACACGCCGCCGGACTCTGGGACTATCTCCGTGAGCACTTCCGGCGCATCATTTTCCCCGATCTCCGCCATCGTGATCCCGGCGGCTTCTATCGCGTCGCCGAGGACGCCGTGCGCGTACCGCTCCGTCGGCGACGAGAGGAACGCGACCGTGCCGGACTCGCTCTTCACGATCCGAGCGTCCGGCGGAGCCGAGGCGTTCGTCGACGCTCTCGATCCACCGTCCTCCAGATAAACGTCTCCATCTTCTTCGACGCCGACGAGCGCGCCGTCCACGGGCAGCGGATGGGTGAGGGGAGAGCCGGGAACTATTTCGAGAGACCCCCCTCCTACCCTGACGAGCGGCGGAGCGCCGGGCGGTAGCCGATCCGGCGTTACTTCCAGAGGGTCGATCCCGCCGGGCACGTCCTGATAGAAGTCCCGAATACTCCCGTCCCGGAGCGCGACGACCCACGCCACGCCCTCCCGAAACGGAACCCCGACTACCCAAACGGGCTCTCCACCCAACGCCACGTCCAGCGGCCCGGAGAGGGGAAGCCTGCCCTCGCCGTCCACTACCAGGTTCCCGGAGGGCCGGCCGTGAGTGTATCCGTAGCTGAAATCCACATCTCCTTCGGGAGCCGTCCGTTCCACCGTCGTTTCCAGGCTTCCCGTCCGCTCGGGGGGCCGGGGCGAAGTGTCCGCGCGTTCGGTCGTTCGTTGTGG
>JBOHBL010000748.1:0-2417 GCA_050698295.1 Rubrobacteraceae bacterium
CTACAGGATAGCCTCTTCGCTCTCGGGGTCGAAGAGGCGGACCTTGCTCGCGTCTATGGCGAGGCGCATCCCCTTGCCGCGCGTCACGCCGCTCTCCGCCGAGATGCGGGCGACCATGAGGTCTCCGAACTCCGGCTCGTCGTCCTCGCTCGCGGCGTCGGGGACCTGTTCGGTGGAGCGCGGGTGGGCCGCCTGCTCCTCGGGCACCTCGAAGTAGACGTACTTCTCAGAACCCATGCTCTCTATGACCTGGGGTTCGATCTCCATCGTGCCGCCCTCGGTGCTGTCGGCGAACTCCACGTCCTCGATGTGCTCCGGCCTTATCCCGAGGATCACTTCATTGCCCACGAAGCTCTCGGGCTCCTTGCCCTTCTCCTTCGCCTCGCCGACGACCTCGCGCCCGACGTGGACCTGCGTCCCCCCGAAAGTCGCCACGAGCCCGCCGTCCTCACGTTCCAGACGCGCCTTCATGAAGTTCATCGCCGGAGAGCCGATAAAGCCCGCCACGAACACGTTGTTCGGGTTCTCGTACATCATCTGCGGGGAGTCTATTTGTTGCACGACCCCGTCCTTGAGGACGACGATGCGATCCGCCATCGTCATCGCCTCGGTCTGGTCGTGGGTGACGTAGATCGAAGTCGTCCCGATGCGGTTGTGCAACTTGGCGATCTCCGTCCTCATCTGAACGCGGAGCTTCGCGTCGAGGTTGGAGAGCGGCTCGTCCATGAGGAAGGCTTTCGGCTCGCGCACTATCGCCCGACCCAACGCGACGCGCTGACGCTGTCCGCCCGAAAGAGCTTTCGGTTTTCTGTCCAGAAAGCGTTCGATGGAGAGGATCCTCGCCGCCTCATCGACGCGGCGGTTGATCTCCGACTTGTCCATCTTGCGGAGCTTGAGCGCGAAGCCCATGTTCTCCCGGACGTTCATGTGCGGATAGAGCGCGTAGTTCTGGAAGACCATCGCGATGTCGCGCTCTCTTGGCGGCAAATCGTTGACCATGTTGTCCCCGATAAAGACCTTCCCGCCCGAGATGTCCTCCAGGCCGGCGATCATACGCAGAGCCGTGGACTTCCCGCACCCCGAAGGACCTACGAACACGACAAACTCGCCGTCGGGGATATCCAGGTTCATCTTGTCCACGGCGAGCACGTCCTCCCCGTACACCTTCGTCACGTCTTCGAGCGTTACTTCGGCCATTCCCTTCTCCTCCTTCTTTTTTCGAGAGCCGCGCCACCCCAGGCCCGGCTTGCTCCTTATTCTACTAACCTTCCGGCCTTTCGTATAGCGGATAACTCTCCTTGACCGAAAGTATCCGCTTGACCGAGGCTCGTATCCGCCCCTCCGGTATCTCTCCCGACTTGACCGCCTCGACGACGGCGTCGTAAGCGTCGGCCTGCTCTTGCGGCGGACTGGAGATGATGAGCAGGTCCGCCCCCGCCTTCACCGCCTCGACGACCGCTTCGGCGGGAGGCCCTCCTCCAGTCGCCCCCTCCATCGCCATATCGTCGGTGATGACGACGCCGTCGAAGCCGAGGTCCTCGCGGAGCATCGTTATCGCCTCAGGAGACATGCTCGCCGGATTTTCCGGGTCTATCGCGGGATAGAGGAGGTGTCCGACCATCACCATCGGCGTCCCGGCTTCGATGGCGGCCCGAAAAGGCGGCAAATCGTACGAACGGATCGTCCGCATGTCGTGGTCCACGACCGGAAGTTCGAGGTGCGAGTCTATCGGGGTGGGGCCGTGGTTCGGGAAATGCTTCGCCGAAGACACGACGCCCGCCGACTCGAAGCCCGAGACCGAGGCCGCGCCCATTCGGGAGACGAGGGCCGGGTCCTCGCCGTAGGAGCGGGAACCGATGACGCCGCCGAAGCCCGTGTCCACGACGGGGGCGAAGTTCGTGTTCACCCCGGCCCGGCGCAGCTCCGTCCCGATCTGCTCGGCTATGGCGCGAGCTTCCTCGGGGTTCCCTCTGGCGCCGACCTCGGCGGCGGCGGGTTGGGGCGTCACCCAGGGGGCGCTCCCGACCTCCCCGCCTTCCTGATCCACCGCGACGAACATCGGAACAGAGGGCTCGGTCTCCATCGAAAGTTTTTGCATCGAGTCCACGAACGAACTCACCTGCTCCTCGCTCTCCATGTTGTAGCCGAAGAGGAGGACGCCACCGATGTTCCGATCCTCGATCATCTTGTTCATGTAGTAATCCGACTCCGTCCCCTGAGCCGAGATCACGAACATCTGCCCCACCATCTCCCGCAAACTCATCCCCGAACCTCCGCCTCTTCCCTCAGCCACGGTCGCTTCGGTCGTCCCGGCGCTCCCCTCACGTTGAGTCTCCTTTTCGTGATCTCCCCCGCCGGAGCCTCCTTCGCTGGAAGCTCCACCGCAAGCCGCGAGCGCGAGGAGAAAGAGCGAGCAT
>JBOHBL010000749.1:0-1205 GCA_050698295.1 Rubrobacteraceae bacterium
GGGTACGACTCGGCGAAGGAAGCGGCCCGGCGCCTCGGGATACAAATGCCGATGCTCGACCGTGCGTAAAACGCTCCTCCCCGACCTCGTACTCGACCACAACGGCGCCCGCTCCGGCGTGGGCGTCACCGTCGAGGACGGGAAGATAGTGGAGGTCGGCCCGGCGAAGGAGGGTGAATGCCTTCCGAACCGCGCCCTCATGCCGGGCTTCGCCAACGACCACAGCCACGCTTTCCAGAGAAGTCTGCGAGGTCGGGTCGAACATAAAGACCCGGCCCGGCCCCGCGACGATTTCTGGACGTGGCGCGAGAAGATGTACGCTCTCGCCGAAAGCCTCGACCCCAACTCCATACGCCGCGTCTCCGAGCGATGCTTCCGCGAAATGCTCTCCGCCGGATATACGAGCGTCGCCGAGTTCCACTACGTCCATCACAAAGCCGACGGTACGTTATACGACGACCCGAACGCGCTCGCGAAAGCCGTCGCCGAAGCTGCGGAGAGCGCGGGCATCCGGCTCCTTTTTCTCCCGGTCGCCTACGCGCGAGGCGGAGTTCCGCGTTTCCGGGACGCTTCGGTGGAGGAATTTATCCGGCGGGTGGAGGAATTGAGGGAGTGGGCCGAAGGGCGTTCGCTCCTCGAAGTCGGGGTCGCGGCGCACAGCGTCCGGGCCGTGCCGGGGGAGTGGCTGGAGGAGATCGGGGAGTACGCCCGCACTAACGAACTCCCGCTCCACATACACGCCGACGAGCAACCGAAGGAGATCGAGGATTGCGAGCGGGAACACGGATTGAGGCCCGTAGAGTTTCTCTCGAAGATCGGCTTTCTCGGTTCCGCCACCACCATAATCCATGCCACCCACGCCGACGGGGACGAATTGGATCTCCTCGCGGAACACGGATCATCCGTGTGCGCCTGCCCGACGACCGAAGGGAATCTCGGCGACGGATTCCTGCCGGCGGAGGAAATTCTCAGCCGGAAAATACCTCTCTCCATCGGCTCCGACCAGCACGTGAGATTGGATCCCTTCGAGGAACTGCGTGAACTCGAGACGAACGCCCGCCGACTCGCGAACCGCAGGAACGTACTCGTCGCGCCGGGAGAAAACTCTCCGACACCGTATTTATTACGTGTCGGCTGGCAAAGAGAGGGATTGAAGCCCGGCGGTCCGGCGGACTTCGTGGAGATAGACCTCGACCACCCCGAAG